>DASUPQ010000331.1 GCA_036280995.1 Actinomycetota bacterium
GCCGACCCGCTGGTCGAGCGCGACCCGGCCGCCCCGGCGCCGGGTCGCGCCGGCGGGGCGCCGTGGACGGCCGCCCCGCCCGGGTCGCCGGTGGCCGCCCCCGGCGACGTGGCCGCCCTGGCCGAGGCGGTCCGGGCCGCCCCCCGCGGGGTGCTGGTGGCCGGCTGGGGCGCGGACCTGGACCCGGGCGCCGCCGACGCCTTCGCCGCCGCCAGCGGCTGGCCGGTCCTGGCCGACCCGCTGTCCGGGGCCCGCCGCGGCCCGGCGGCCGTCTCCACCTACGACGGCCTGCTCCGGGCGCCCCGGTTCGCCGCCGCCCACCGCCCCGACCTGGCCGTCCGGGTCGGCGGCGCCCCCACCAGCAAGGCCCTGACGGCCTGGCTGGACGCGTCCGTGCCCCAGGTCCTGGTCGACCCGGCCGGCGGCTGGCTCGACCCCGCCCGCACCGCCGCCCTGCGCCTCACCGCCGACCCCTCCGCCCTCCTGGCCGCCACCGCCGCCCGGCTCGCCGCCGGTCCCTCCGATCGGTGGCTCCGGTCCTGGCTGGACGCCGAGCGGCTGGCCCGGGAGGCGATCGACGGGCTGCTGGACGAGTGGGCCGAGCCGTTCGAGGGCCGGGTGGCCCGCGACCTGACCGGCTGGGTCCCGGAGGGGGGGACGCTGGTGGTCGGCTCCAGCATGCCGGTCCGGGACGTGGACGCCTTCGCCCGGGCGCGGGACGGCCTGCGGTTCGTGGCCAACCGCGGGCTGTCGGGGATCGACGGGTTCGTGGCCACCGCCCTGGGGGTGGCGGCGGCCGGCGAGGAGCCGGTGGCGGCCCTCTGCGGCGACCTGTCGCTGCTGCACGACGCCTCCAGCCTGCTCGGCGCGGCCGGGCGGCCGCGGGGGCCGGTGCTGGTCGTGGTCGACAACGACGGCGGCGGGATCTTCAGCTTCCTCCCCCAGGCCGAGCTGCCCGGCGAGCTGTTCGAGCCCCTGTTCGGCACCCCGCACGGGCTCGACCTGGCCGCCCTGGCCGCCGCCGCGCGGGTCCCCTGCCGGGTGGTCGAGAAGGCGGCCGACCTGGTCCCGGCCCTCGACGCCGCCCTGGCCGGCGGCGGCACCCGGCTGGTGCTGGTGCGCAGCGAGCGGGCGGCCAACCTGGCCCGCCACCGCGCCCTGGCCGAGGCCGTGGCCGCCGCCGTCGGCGGGTAGGCTGCCGCCATGCTGTTCGAGGGGTTCGACAGCCGGACCGTGGCCGCCGAGGGGGCCGCGATCCACCTGCGCCTCGGCGGCCACGGCCCGCCGCTGCTGCTGCTCCACGGCTACCCCCAGACCTCGGCCATGTGGCACAAGGTCGCGCCCGGGCTGGCCGAGCGGTTCACCGTGGTCGCGGCCGACCTGCGCGGCTACGGCCGCTCCGGCAAGCCGCCCTCCGACCCGGGCCACCTCGCCTACTCCAAGCGGGTCATGGCCCGCGACATGATCGAGGTCATGGCCGCCCTCGGCTTCGGCGCCTTCGGGGTCGCCGGCCACGACCGGGGCGGCCGGGTCGGCTACCGCATGGCCCTCGACCACCCGGAGGTGGTGACCCGGCTGGCCGTGCTCGACATCGTCCCGACCCATGTGATGTGGCAGCGGATGGACCGGGAGCTGGCCATGGCCACCTACCACTGGCTGTTCCTGGCCCAGCCCGGCGGCCTCCCCGAGACCCTGATCGGCGCCGACCCCGGCTGGTGGGTGCGGGAGAAGCTGCGCCGCTGGGCCGGCGACCCGGCGGCGTTCGACCCCGAGGCGGTCGAGGAGTACGTGCGCTGCTTCGCCGACCCGGCCGCCGTCCACGCCTCCTGCGAGGACTACCGGGCGGGCGCCACCGTCGACGACCGGCTGGACGCCGCCGACCTGGGCCGGCGCCGGATCGCCTGCCCGGTCCTGGCCCTCTGGGGCACCGACGGCATCGCCCGCCGGGCCGAGGACCCGCTGGCCTCCTGGCGGCCCTGGTGCGACGACGTCCGCGGCCAGGGCGTCCCCGGCGGCCACTTCGTCGCCGAGGAGTCGCCGGCCGAGACCCTGGCCGCCCTGGAGGGGTTCTTCGCCGCCGGCTGAGCGGTCAGGGGCCGAGCAGGACCTCCAGCATCGCCCGCAGCTTGTGCTCGGTCTCGGCCCATTCGGCGTCGGGGTCGGAGCCGGGGACGATGCCGGCCCCGGCGATCAGGTGGGCGCGGCGGCCCTGGAGGGCGGCGCAGCGCAGGGCCACCGCCCACTCGCCGTCGCCGGCGCGGTCGACCCAGCCCACCGGGCCGGCGTAGCGGCCCCGGTCGAACGGCTCCAGGGCGGCGATCACGGCCAGGGCGGCGTCCCTCGGTGAGCCGCCAACGGCCGGGGTCGGATGGAGCAGGCCGGCCAGCTCGAGGGCGGACGGCAGCGGGCCGGTGAGGTCGGCGGTGATCTCGGTGGCGAGGTGGGCGACGGTGGCCAGCCGGACGACCTCGGGCCGGCCGACCTCGACCCGGTCGGCCACCTTGGCCAGGCCCTCGGCCACGGCGTCGACCACCAGCCGGTGCTCGACCGCCTCCTTGGGCGACCCGGTGAGGCGGGCCAGCCCGTCGGCCTCGGCGGCGGCGCTGTCCCCCCGGGGCACGGTCCCGGCCATCGGCCGCGAGGTGGCCACCCGCCCCCGCCGCCGGACCAGCAGCTCGGGGCTGGCCCCGACGAACCCGCCGCTGGCGTACAGGTAGGTCGACCCGCCCGAGCGCCGCCGCAGCCGCCGCAGCACCTCGCCCCGCGGGAACGGCCGCTCCGCCTCCACCGCCGCCTCCCGGGCCAGCACCACCTTGTCGAGCCGCCCGGCCCCGATCGCCGCCAGCGCCGCCCGCACCGCCGCCCGCCAGCCGGCCAGGCCGGACCCGCCGGCCGACCGCTCGCTGTCGAGGCGGCGGGCGACCGGCCAGGGGGCGTCGGCGGCCGAGCCACGCAGGCGGCCGACCAGCTCGCCGGGGCCGGGCGGGGCGAACGGGGCCGGCTCGGTGAGGACGGCCCAGGTTCGGCCGTCGGGGTCGGTGCGCAGCAGCAGGGCCGGGACGACCAGCTCGCCCGGGGTGGCCGGGTGGAACGGGAGGGCGCCGACCGCCGCCGGGCCCAGGCCGGTGCGGTCGGGGTCGGCGACCTCGGCCGCCTCGAGCAGGCTGGCGACCGTCTCGCCGGCCCGCTCGACCCGCCCCGGTCCCGTGCCCACGGGGACGCGGGCGGCCGCGCCCAGGCCGACCAGGGCGCCGCCCGGGGAATGCCACACGAAGCCGTCGTCGCCGGCCTCCCCGAGCGGGTCGAGCCCGTCGTCGAGGCGGACGACCCGGCTGAACAGGGGACCGGGCTCCAGCCGTTCGGACCCTTGGGACGGGTCGGTCCCGGGGTCCTCCGTTGACGTCATGGCGCCATCGTAGGGGCGGGATGCGCCGTCGCGCGACTCAGGCGCCGGCGCCGGGGACGGCCGGGCGGCCGGCGCCCAGCTCGCGCGAGAGCCCGCGGGCCGCCTCCTTGACGGCGGCCACCGCGTCGGCGGCCGGGCCGTCGGGGAGCAGGCGCTCGACCGGGCCGGCCAGCCCGATGGCGCCGACCACCGCCCCCCGGTTGTCGAACAGCGCGGCGGCGATGCCGGCCTCCCCGACGATCGCCTCCTGGTCCTCGACGGCCACCCCGGTCTCGACCACCGCCTCAAGGGCCGCCCGGAGGACGGTCCCCGACGTCAGGGTCCGGCCCGTGAGCCGGGGCAGCGGGCCGGCCAGGAGCTCGCCCTGGGCCTCCGGCTCCAGGTAGGCGACGGTCGCCTTGCCGAGGGCGCAGGCGTGCCAGGGGATCGACGCCCCCACCTGGAGGATCTGGAGCGAGTTGTCGGGCCGGAACACGTGGTGGACGAGCAGCACGTTGGGGCCGTAGAGGACCCCGACGTGGACGGCCTCGCCGGCCCGGCCGGCCAGGGTCTCGGCCCACAGCAGGGAGCGGGCCCGCAGCTCGTTGTTGTCCAGGAAGGCGTTGCCGAGCTGGAGCAGGGCCGGTCCCAGCCGGTACTTGCCGGTCTCGGAGTCCTGCTCGACCAGCTGGTGGGCCTCGAGGGTGCGCAGCAGGCCGTACACGGTCGCCTTGGCCAGGCCGAGCCGCTCGGCCAGCTCGGTCACGCCCAGCCGGGCCGACTCCGACCCGAGGGCCTTGAGGATCCGGGCCGCCCGCCCGACCGACTGGATCATGGCCCGCTCACCCGGCGCCTGGCCCCGGCGGCGAACCGCTGGGAGCGGTCGGCGACCACGGCGTGGGCGAGGGCGGCGAACATCAGCGCCGTCGAGGTCGCCCCCGGGTCCTGGTGGCCGACGCTGCGCGGGCCCAGGTAGGAGGCGCGGCCCTTGCGGGCCTGGAGCGGGATGGTGGCCCGCATCCCCTCGGCCGCCGCCTCCCGGGCGCCGCTGGCCGCCGTCTCCAGCGACCCGCCCATGCGCAGCTCCAGCTCGAAGGCGCCAAGGGCCGGGGTGAGGGCGTCGACCATGGTCTTGTCCCCGACCGAGGCGGCCCCGACCCGCTGGACCCCCTCGAGCGAGGCTCGCAGCGCCTCCCCCAGCAGCCGCGGCCCGAAGCGCTCGTGGTCGCCGAGGGCCTCGCCGGCCTGGAGGAACGCGGTGCCATAGAGCGGCCCGGCGGCGCCGCCGACGGTGGAGACGAAGGTCCGGCCGGCGAGCTTCATCAGCTGGCCGGGGGTGGCCTCCTCGACGGCGCCGATCCTGGCCATGACCGCGGTGAAGCCGCGGTGCATGTTGACGCCGTGGTCGGCGTCGCCGATGGCGGCGTCGAGCTGGGTCAGGAAGTCCCGCTCGGCCTCCAGGCGGGCGGCGACCTCCCCGAGCCAGAGCCGAACGCAGGCCGCGTCCACGATCCTGGCTGCCTCCCGTCGGGGTCCGGGCACCAAACGGCCCCATGGTACTGCGAGGGCGGCCGTCATCCTCATTCCCCGGCCTGATGCTCCGGCGCCTTGACCTTGGCCATGGTGGCCGCGCCCCTGGCCGCCTGGTCGACGTCGTCGAGGCTGGAGCCGGTGCTGGCCTGGATGGCGGCGACCACGGCGCCCTCGACGACCGGGGCCTCGGCGATGCGGACCCGGCCGCGGGTCTCCTCCTCGACCAGCTCGTCGATGGCCAGCTGGGCCGAGAGCACGGCCGACCCCAGGTCGACCAGGACCAGCACCCCGTCGCCCTCGTCGGCGGCCGCGATGGCCTCCGCGATCAGGGTGGCGTCGGTGCCGATGCCGCCGTCGTCGGTGCCCCCGGCGGCCTGGATGCGCACGCCGCCGGCCATCTGGCCGGCCAGCTCGACCACGCCCTCGGCCACCTTGGCCGAGTGGGACACGACGACCAGGCCCACGCTCACGGGCCCTCCACCTCCTGACCCGCCCGGACGACCGGTGTTCGATCATGCCGAACACCGTTAGGGCATTACGCACCGGGGTTGCTTGTCTTGTCAAGAGGTGGAGGGCCGCCGCCGGTCCCCGGGGTGCTAGGCGTCGCCGCGCTCGTACTTGAACGAGATCTTGACCTTGGTCCGGTAGGCCCGGACCCGGCCCTCCTCGATCACCAGGTCCTGCTCGACGACCTCGGCGATCCGCAGGTCCCGGAGCGTGTGGGAGGCGGTCTCGACGGCGGCCGCGGCCGCCCGCTCCCACGACTCGGAGCTGGTCCCGACCAGCTCGGTGACCCGGTAGACGCTTTCGGCCATGGGCGACCATCCTTCCGGCTGGGCGGCCCGCTGCTGGCCGCCGGCTACCGCCTACCGTATATCGTCGTGGGGGCGCGCCCGAAGGAGGCACCGATGGCCGTGCTGGCGATGACAGCGGAGGTCCGGGAGCTGCGCGAGCGGGTCCGCGACCTCATGGACCGGCTCGTCTACCCCAACGAGCCCCGACTCGACCGCGAGGACGACCAGGCCCAGGCCCTGGTCGAGGAGCTGCGGGCCGAGGTCAGGGCGGCCGGGCTGTGGGCCCCCCACCTCGGTCCCGAGGCCGGCGGCAGCGGCCGCGGGTTCGTCGCCTATGCGTTCCTCAACGAGCTGATCGGCCGCAGCGTCTGGGCGCCGCTGATCTTCGGCTGCCAGGCCCCCGACGCCGGCAACGCCGAGATCCTGCAGCTGTTCGGCACCTCCGACCAGCGCCGGCGGTGGCTGGCGCCGCTGGTCGCCGGGGAGGTCCGCTCGTTCTTCTCCATGACCGAGCCCGAGGTGTCGGGGTCCGACCCCACCGGGCTGCGGACCCGCGCCGTCCGCGACGGCGACGACTGGGTGATCGACGGCCACAAGTGGTTCAGCTCCGGGGCCGAGGGGGCGGCCTTCGGGATCGTCATGGCCGTCACCGACCCCGCCGCCGAGCCGCACCGGCGCATGAGCCAGATCATCGTCCCGGCGACCACCCCCGGGGTCGAGATCGTCCGCGCCATCCCGGTCATGGGCCACCGGGGCCGCGGCTGGAGCACCCACTGCGAGGTCCGCTACCGCGGGGTGCGGGTGCCGGTGGCCAACACCGTCGGCGCCCCCGGGGACGGCTTCCGCATCGCCCAGAAGCGCCTCGGCCCCGGCCGCATCCACCACGTCATGCGCTGGCTCGGCCAGATGCAGCGGGCCTTCGAGCTGATGTGCGGCTACGCCCTGCGCCGCCAGGCCTTCGGGGGGCCGCTGGCCGCCAAGCAGACGGTCCAGAACTGGGTGGCCGACTCGGCGGCCGAGATCCAGGCCTGCCGGCTCCTCACCCTGGACGCCGCCGCCCGCATCGACCAGGGCGAGGAGGCCCGGGTCGAGATCTCGGCGGTCAAGTTCCACGCCGCCCGGGTGCTCCACGACGTCATCGACCGGGCCGTCCAGACCCACGGCGCCCTCGGCCTCACCGACCAGACCCCCCTGGCCCGCATGTACGCCGACGCCCGGGCGGCCCGCTTCTACGACGGTCCCGACGAGGTCCACCGGATGGTGGTGAGCCGCCGGGTCCTGCGGGCGTTCGAGCAGGGCGGGGTCTGGGACTTCGCCGACGGCGGCCCCCGTGCCGCCGGCGAGTCGCCCTCGACCGGGGTGCCCGGTTAGGCTGGTGCACCGTTTCGGAGGAGGGGGGATGTCATGCCTCCAGAGCAGGACGAGAACCGCGAACGCCAGCTCGCCGCCCTACGCCGCTACGTGTCCGACCTCGACGTCCGCCGCCCCAGCGACCCCCCGGCCCCGCCGGGCGGGCAGCGACGACGTTCCGCCTGGCCCTGGCTGCTGGTCACCTTCCTGCTGATGGCCGCGTCGCTGGCCGGCGGCATCGCCATCGGCAACCGCGACCAGGCCGGCCGCTCCTCGCAGTTCGCGGGCACGACCGCCAGCAGCAGCGCCCCCTCTCCCACCGCCTCCCCGGAGTGCGCCGAGGCGGTGGAGCGGGCCAACAGGTCCATGAGCTACGCCGTGAAGGTGTCGGGCGCCCTGCGCGAGCACACCCAGATCATGAACGACCTGCTCAACGGCAAGATCAGCGCCGACGCGGCCCTCCGCACGGGCACCCCGTCGCTGATCACCGGCTCCGCCGAGGCGGCCCGCTTCGACGTCGCCCTGGCCGACTACCGCAAGGTCGTCGACCAATGCCAGCTGCGCACCTCCTAGCGACAGCGGCGCCCACTCGGAAGCAGGGCGGAGGCCTTGTTCGAGCGTCAGCCATGGGCCAGGACGCGATCGAGCGGCCGAGGCACGCTCGTCAGATCCAGCGCGTCGACGAGCAACCGCGCGTAGCGGATCTTGCGGCCGCTGTGGGTGCCGATGAAGCGCCGAAGCTGCTGCTGGCGGCTCCGTCCCTGCCAGGCGGGCTGCTGCTGGAAGGTGCGGAACGATCCAAGCTCGCCCTGGGCCTCGACGACCTGTTCCACACCGGCGGCACCCAGGCAGCGGATCAGCTCGTCCTCCAGGTCGGCGACGCACACGTAGAACCCGAGCGCTTCCATGTCGGCGCGACCGAGGCTGGAGCCGAGGCCGGCCCGCTCCAGACCGCGCCGGAAGTCGCCCTCCGCACCGGCGTCACACAGGCCCGCCAGTCCGCGGTTCAAGCCCTGGGAACCGAACAGCTCCAGGAAGCGTCGGATGTTCCTGGCCCCGCCCATTGGCACCACGGCAACGCCCTCGGCGGCAAGCTCTCGACCACGGCGCGCAGCCAGCGCCTGGAGCGCGACCTGGTCGCTGATCCCCTCAACCAGCACGACCGTCCGTGGGTCGACGCTGGCGGCCAGGGCGTGTGCTGCCGCGGCGACCAGCGGAGCCTCTCCGCCGCCGGCCAGCGACCCGACGGCTGCCGGCGGGAATCGCTGCTTGTCGTTCACCTGCCTAGCCGGGAAGGGCGCTGCCGGCCAGCCAGCGGCTCCAGGACATGTTCCAGTCGGCCACGCCGAAGCTGTTGCCGGGGCGCTTGGGCGAGCCCCGGACCTCGACCACGTCGCCGCGGCGGGTCAGGCGGTAGAACCAGGCCGCGTTGGCGGTGGACAGGTTGACGCAGCCGTGGGAGACGTTGGCCCGGCCCTGGGAGCCGGTGGACCAGGGGGCGGCGTGGACGAACTCGCCGGAGTTGGAGATCCGCACCGACCAGGCGACCCGCTGGTAGTAGCCGCCCGGGGAGTTCCGGGGGATGCCCACGGTCGAGGAGTCCATCAGCTTCACCGGGGTCTTCTCGAGGACGAAGTGGACCCCGTTGGTGGTCGGGTACCGCTCCCGGCCGGTGCTGACCGGCAGGACCCTGAGGGTGCGCCCGCCCGAGACGACCTTCATGCGGTGGGTCCGGACGTCGACGACGCTGACCCGGCGCTCGCCGATGCGGAAGCGGATCGTCCGGTCGGCCACACCCCAGACCCCGCGGCCGGCGTCGGCCCCGGCCAGCCGGGCCCGCAGGGTGACCCGGGACCCGCTCGGCCAGTAGCTCTTCGGCCGGTAGTGGACCTCGTTGTCGGCGAACCAGTGCCAGGCCCCGGTCACCGGCTTGGACGAGGTCACCTCCAGGCGCCGCTCGACCGCGGCCCGGTCGGCCACGGGCTGGCTGAACCAGACGCCGATGGGCAGGCCGACCCCGACCGTCTCGCCGTCCAGGGGCATGATCGCCGCCCGCAGCTCGGCCCGGGGCCGCAGGGTGGTGAAGCTGGTCCGCGCGCGGGTCGGGGCCCCGGCGTCGTTGACGGCCTCGGCCACCACCCGGTAGCGGGTCGCCGGGGCCAGGGGGCCGGTGCTCACCCAGGTGCGGCCGTCGTCGGCCAGGGTGCCGGCCAGCTTCCGCCCGCCGCTGGTCGTGACCCGGACGGCCCGCAGCCGCCCGGCGTCGGCCACCACCCGGGCCCGGGTGTCGAGCCCGACCCGGGTCGCCCGGTCCCTGGGGGTCACGGTGACCTTGACCGGGGCCGCCGCCTCGCCCCCGCCGGCCTCCCTGGCCGCCCCGGCCGGGGCCGGCCGGTCGCCCGCGGTGCAGCCGCCGGCGGCCAGGGCGACCACGGCGACCGCGGCCACGACCAGCGGCAGCAGCGGCCGCGGCGGCCGCGGTGCTCCGGGACGGCGCAAACGAGTCATCGCCCTCCGAGTCTACCCGGCCCTCCGGTCCCGGCCCGGGTGCGAGCGCGTCCCGGACTTGAACAGACGCACCGCTTTGGTAGTCTTCGCCGGGTTCGGACGACGCCCGGGGCAGCGGTCGCTCCGGGAGCTGGGAGCCGTCCCAGGAGAGATCACCCCGATGCGGCGCGCCATCATCGTCGTCCTCGCCCTCGCCCTGCTGCTGCCGGCCGGCGTGCTCGCCCAGGCAGCGGCCGCCGACCCGGTCGACGTGCCCGGGCTGGAGGGGCCGGCCTCGGTCGACCGGGACGCCAACGGGATCGCCCACATCCGGGCCGGCTCCCGCCACGACCTGTTCTTCCTCCAGGGGTGGGTCCACGCCCAGGACCGGCTGTTCCAGATGGACGTGCGCCGCCGCCAGGCCGGCGGGACGCTGGCCGAGCTGCTCGGGCCGGCCGCCCTGCCCACCGACGTGCAGCTGCGGGCCATCGGCCTGCACCGGGCGGCCGCCCGCTCCCTGCCCGCCCTGTCCGACGACGCCCGGAGGGTGCTGGCCGCCTACGCCGACGGGGTCAACGCCTGGGTCGCCGGCAACCCGCTGCCGCCCGAGTACGGGGCCCTCAGCCTGACCTCGTTCCGGCCCTGGACGGCCCTGGACAGCGTGGCCGTCGGCAAGCTCCAGGCCTTCGGGCTCTCGTTCGACCTCGACATCGAGCTCACCACCGCCCTGCTCGGCTACCAGCAGGCCGGGCAGGCGGCCGGCTTCGACGGCACCGCCCTGTTCTTCCAGGACCTGTGGCGGGCCGAGCCGTTCACCGACGCCTCGACCGTGCCCGACGCCAGCCGGGCCGGCCCGGCGGCGGCCACGGCGGCCCCCGCCAGGGGCGGGGCCTCGGTGGCCGGCGTCGAGGCCGCGGGCGAGCGGCTGGGGGCCGCCGGCCGCCTGGCCGAGCGCTACGCCGCCGCCGCGGCCAAGGTGCCGCTGCTGCGCCGCGCCCTGGCCCGCGACCGGGGCCAGACCGGCTCCAACCAGTGGGCGGTGTCGGGCCGGGTGGCCGCCGGCGGCCACCCGCTGCTGGCCAACGACCCCCACCTGGCCCTGGACTCGCCCTCGACCTTCTACCCGGTCCACCTCCAGGCCGGGCGGACCGACGCCATCGGCAGCGGCTTCGCCGGCACGCCGGGGGTGATCGTCGGCAACAACCGCTTCATCTCCTGGGGCGCCACCGTCAACCCGATGGACGTCACCGACACCTACGCCGAGCAGGTCCGGCCCGACCCGTCCTCGCCGAGCGGCCTGGCCACCGTCTACCAGGGCCGGCTGGAGCCGATCATCCCCATCCCCGAGACCTTCCGGCAGAACAACCCGGGCTCGGGCACCCCCGACAACCTCACCGTCGTGCCCCCCGGCGGCCCGATCCCGCCGGCGACCCTGATCGTGCCCCGGCGCAACAACGGCCCCATCATCCAGCTCGACCAGGCCGCCGGGACCGCCCTCAGCGTCCAGTACACCGGCTTCAGCGCCACCCGGGAGCTGGACACGTTCCTGATCTGGGACGACGCCCGCAACCTTGACGACTTCCGCCGCGGCCTGCAGTTCTTCGACGTCGGCGGCCAGAACTGGGCCTATGCCGACGTCGAGGGCAACATCGCCTACTTCACCAGCGCCGAGCTGCCCCTGCGGGAGGACCTCCAGGCCGGCACCGTGAACGGCCTGCCCCCGTTCTTCATCCGCAACGGCACCGGCGGCAACGAGTGGCTGCCGGCCCGCAACCCCCAGCCCGGCCAGGCCATCCCCTACGAGATCCTGCCCTATGAGGAGATGCCGCAGATCGTCAACCCGCCGGCCGGCTTCTTCGTCAACGCCAACAACGACCCGGCCGGGGTCACCCTGGACAACGACCCCATGAACCAGACGCGGCCCGGCGGCGGCATCTACTACCTCAACAACGGCTACGCCGGCATCCGCGGCGGCCGCATCACCGCCCTGCTCCGGGCCGAGCTGGCCGGCGACGGCACCGTGTCGTTCGCCGACATGCAGCGCATCCAGGCCGACGTCGCCCTGGTCGACGCCCAGTTCTTCGTCCCCCACCTGGTCAGGGCGCTGGCCCGGGGGGTGCTGGACAGCGACCCGACCCTGCGCGGCCTGGCCCGGGACCCGGCCGTGGCCGAGGCGGTCGGCCGCCTGGCCATCTGGAGCCGCCGGACCCCGACCGGCATCGCCGAGGGCTACGACGCCGGCGACGTCGACGGCCAGCGGCAGGCCCCGACCCGCCTGGAGCAGCTCAACAGCGCCGCCGCCACCATCTACGCGGTCTGGCGCAGCCAGGTCATCAAGGGCGCCATCGACGCCCGGCTGGCCCCGTTCGGCCTGGAGGGGCCCGACGGCGAGCGCTCCCTGACCGCCCTCAAGCACCTGCTCGAGACCTTCGCCGACACCAAGGGCGTCGGCGCCTCGGGCGTCGACTTCTTCGCCGTCCCCGGGGTCGCCGACCCGGCCGACCGCCGCGACGTGGTCCTGCTCCAGGCGGTCAAGGCCGCCCTGGCCAAGCTGGCCGGCCCCGACTTCCAGGCCGCCTTCGGCGGGTCGACCGACCAGGACGACTACCGCTGGGGCCGGCTCCACCGGGTGACCCTCGACCACCCCCTCGGCGGGCCGTTCAACATCCCCCCGGCCTTCGGCGCCTTCCCGCCGCCCCTGGCCGACCTGCCCGGCATCCCCACCGACGGCGGCTTCGAGACGGTCGACGCCTCCACCCACGACGCCCGCGCCGACGCCACCGGCGAGTTCGGCTTCGGCGGCGGCCCGGCCAACCGCTACGTCAGCGAGCTCCGGGCCCCGGGCGACATCCGCGCCTCCTCCAGCCTCCCCGGCGGCACCAGCGGCGTCCCCGGCAGCCCGTTCTACGTCAACCTGCTCCCGGAGTGGCTGACCAACGACAGCTTCGCCCTGGAGCAGGACGCCGCCGCCTGACGCCGCTCAGATCTGGGCCGCGAACCCCTCGACGGTTGACTCCTGCGTGCGTTCGCCGCGGGTCAGGCGGCGGTAGACGAAGAAGCCCAGGGCGATGGCCAGCAGGGACGAGAACAGCATGATGGTGGCCAGGGCGTTGAGGGCCGGGGTGGGGCTGGCCCGGGCGGTGTTGTAGATCTTCACCGACATGGGCTCGGAGGCGGCGTCGGCGGACAGGTAGCGGACGAGCACGAAGTCGTCGATGACGTCGGCGAAGACGAGCACGGCGCTGGCGAAGATGGCCGGGGACAGCAGGGGCAGCAGGACGTGGCGGAGCGCCTTGAGCGGGGAGGCGCCCAGGTCCATGGCCGCCTCCTCGTACTCGCTGCCGATCGAGAGCATGCGGGCCCGGCAGATGATCACCGGGTAGGAGAGCTGGAAGGTGACCAGGCCCAGGAGCTGGGCCCAGGTGCCGAGCTGGACCGCCTTGAGCAGGTTGGTGAACAGGAACAGCAGGGCCACGGCGAGGAGGATCTCGGGCAGGACGAACGACAGCAGCATCTGGAAGTTGAAGCCGGCGGCCAGCCGGCCCCGCCAGCGGTCAAGGCCGATGGCGAAGGCGACCCCGAGGGGCACGGCGACCAGGGTGGTGAGCACGGCCAGGCGCAGGCTGTGCAGCAGGGCCCGTTGCAGGTCGGGGTCGTTCCAGACCGACAGCACCGGGTCCTGCCAGTACCAGCGCAGCGAGAAGCCCTGCCAGCTGGAGCGGGAGCGGCCGGCGTTGAACGAGAACCAGACGGCGATCGCCACCGGCAGCACCGACCAGGCCAGGTAGCCCCAGACCAGCGCCGCCAGCAGCCGCGGCTTGCGCCAGGGGTCGGTCAGCCAGCGCTTCACCGGCTCACCTCCCCGCCTCGCGGGAGGCGCGGGCGGTGGCCCGGATGTAGAGCACCATCGGCAGGGCCAGCAGGGCCATCATGACCAGCACGAGGGCGGCGGCCTGGCCGCCCTGGCCGGGGCTGGCGATGGCGTCGTTGACCAGGTTGCCGACCATCGAGGTCCGCGGCGACCCCGACAGCAGGTCGTTGGTGAAGTAGTCGCCGAACATGGGCAGGGAGGTCACGACCAGGCCGGCCAGGATGGCCTGGCGGGACAGGGGCAGGGTGACCAGCACGAAGGTCCGCCGCCGGCTCGCCCCCAGGTCGCGGGCCGCCTCCAGCAGCCGCTGGTCGACCCGGTCCAGCCCGGCGTACAGGGCCAGGACCATGTACGGGATGTAGCCGTAGACCAGCCCCAGGGTGACGGTGACCGGCTGGCCGGCCAGCCACGGGAACGGCTCGTCCAGGATCCCGACCGCCTCCAGCACGTTGTTGACCATGCCGTCGGCCTCCAGGAGGTTGACCCAGGCCAGCATGCGCATCATGTAGCTGACCCAGAACGGGGCCAGCAGGGCCACCAGCAGCAGCCCCTTGCGGCGGCCGGCATAGCGGGTCACGTAGTAGGCGACCGGGTAGGCCACCAGCAGGCAGAGGGCGCTGGCCGCGGCCACATAGGCGAAGGTGCGCAGGAACGCCGGGCCGAGGAACCCGCCGGGGCCGAAGACGCGGTCGTACAGCAGCTCGAACTGGAACGGGTTCCACTGCGCCGGGTTCCAGACCGGCACCGGGGTCCGGAACAGCGGGTCGACGGCCCCGAAGGCGATCGACAGGACCACGTAGAACGGCAGCAGGAACAGCACGACCAGCCAGACCATCCCCGGGACGGCGAAGGACGGCCAGAACCAGCGGGGGTGCCAGGCGCCGGCACGGGCGGAGGCGCGACGCGCACCCCGCCGGTGCGGCAACTTCGGCTCGGCCTGACCGGGCTCACGGGTCGTCGCCGGGGCCTCCGAGGTCGCCACCGGCTACGCTCCGGCCTTGAACTCCTGCCAGACCGCGTGCCAGCGGTCGTCGACCTCGCCGGGCAGCTCCAGGTAGCGGTAGCCGGACTCGAAGTAGGCCGGCAGCACGGTCGCGGTCTCGAGGTTCTTGGGCAGCAGCTCCTGGCCGACCAGCTCGGTCGGGTTGAGCTTGTTCTGGGGCGGCTGGTAGCCGTTCCAGCTCATGTTCTCCACGGCCACGTCGTAGTCGAGCAGGTGGTCCATGAACAGGTGGCCCAGCACCGGGTTCTTGCCCGAGCGCAGCAGCACGATCAGGTCGCTGTTGACCGGACCCTTGCCGTCGGCCGGGAACCAGTAGCGCATCACGTCGGCGCTCTGGCCCTTGGGCATGTAGTACTGGGCGTTGACCATGTCGCCCGACCAGGCCTGGGTGATCCAGGTCTTGGACTCGGGCAGGTCGATGTAGTCGTTGGTGTTGACCCGCGGCCGGACCGTCTGGGCCAGGTCCACCAGCTGGTCCCGGGCCAGGTTGAGGTGGTCCTGGTTGGCCGTGTTGAGGTCGGTGATGCCGTTCTTGAGCAGGGTCATGCCGATGGCCTCGCGGTAGTCGTCGAGGATGCCGACCTTGCCCCGGTAGCGCTCGTCCCAGAGGGCCTCGTAGGGGTTGGGCAGCTGGGCGACGTCGTCCTTGACCTTGTCGACCCGCCAGGCGATGCCGGTGGTGTAGATCGTGTACGGCACCGTGTAGTTCCAGCCCTGGTCGTACCAGGGGTTCTGGAACGCCGGCCAGACCTGCTCGATGTTGGGGATGTAGGAGTGGTTGAGGGGGCGCAGGAAGTTCCCCTGGATCAGCTTGCCGATGTAGTCGTAGGTGGGGAACAGCACGTCGAAGGCGACCTGGCCGGCGCGCAGCTTGGCCACGGCCTCGTCCATGTTGCCGTAGGTGGAGACCTGCACCTTGACGTCGTACTTCTTGTACTTCTTCTCGAAGTCCTGCACGACCTTCTTGTAGATGTACTCGCTCCAGTTGTAGACGCGCAGGGTCGCGCCCTGTTCCGGGGCCAGGCCGTCGGCGATGCGCCCGGCGTCGGCCGGGACCGGCCAGGTGACCGGGTTCTCGGGGCTGGCGAGCTTGGGCCCGCCGGCGCCGGGGGCGACCCCGGTGGCGTCGCGCTCGCCGCACGCCGACAGCAGGACTCCTCCGGAGACGGCCAGCGCCGTGGCCGCGGAACGGGAGAGGAAGGCTCGGCGGCTCATCCTGGCCATGGCTGCCTCCTGAGCTTGCAGGTGGGCGGAAGTAAACAATAAACTGAACGTTCAGTCAATGTTTGCGTTACGCTTCCGGGGAGTCTGTTCGTGGGCCGAAGCTATCCGATGTCGGAGGCAGACCGGGAGATCCAGGCGGCCGCCAGGGCGCTCGCGGACGAGCTGCTCCCCCACGAGGTCGAGGCCGAGCTGCACGGCGGCGAGCTGCCCGACGGGCTGCTCGAGGCGCACCGGCGCCGGGTCGCCGAGCTCGGCTTCGAGGCCATCAACATGCCCAAGGAGCTCGGCGGGGGCGGCTTCACGGCCTTCCAGCAGGTGCTGGTCCAGGAGCAGATCGGGCGGGTCACCAACGCCCTCGGCTGGGTGGTCCACACCCCGGCCTCCTGGCTGCCCAAGGTCGCCACCACCGAGCAGCTGGACCGCTGGGTGGTGCCGACCATCCGCGGCGAGCGCCGCGAGTGCTACGCCATCACCGAGGAGGGCGCCGGCTCCGACGTCGACGCCATCCAGGCCACGGCGACCCGCGACGGCGACCACTACGTGCTCAACGGGGTCAAGTGGCACGTGACCTCCTTCAACCACGCCGACCACGTGTTCTTCCAGGGCAAGCTGGCCGGCGGGGCCAACGCGGGCGCCCACGCCATGTTCGTGCTCGACCTGGACACCCCCGGCATCCGGGTGGTCCGCACCCCCGCGTACACCCACACCTACCCCTACCACCACCCGGTGGTCGCCTTCGAGGACGTCCGCGTCCCCGCCGGCCAGCTGATCGGCGCCGAGGGCGACGGCATGACCTTCGCCTATGAGTGGTTCCGGTACGAGCGGCTGATGATCGCCGCCCGGGCCCTGGGCGCGGCCGAGCGGCTGATCGAGGAGGCCACGGCCTTCGCCAGGGAGCGCCACGCCTACGGCCAGGCCATCTTCGGCTACCAGGCGGTCCAGTTCATGCTGGCCGACTCCCTGACCGAGCTGTGGGCGGCCCGGCTGATGACCTACCAGACCGCCCACGGCCTCGACGCCGGCCTCGACGTCAAGGTCCAGCACGCCCAGTGCTCGATGGCCAAGCTGTACGCCTCCGAGATGGCCGGGCGGGTCGCCGACCGGGCGGTGCAGATCTTCGGAGGGCGCGGCTACATGCGCGAGAACGTGGCCGAGCGCTTCTACCGGGAGCTGCGGGTGGACAGGATCTGGGAGGGCACCTCCGAGATCCAGCGGGCGATCATCGCCGACCAGCTCGCCAAGCGGGGCGTGGGCACGCTGACCGGATAAGAGGAGACGGCCATGACGGTGTCGGTGTCGGTTGGGACCCGCCTGGACGAGCTGATCGCCGTCCAGGAGCAGCGGTTCCTGGACCGCCAGCCCCGCTCGCGGGAGCTGCTGGCGCGGGCCGGCCGGTCCCTGGCCGGCGGGGTCACCTCGAGCTGGCAGATCTCCCGGCCCCAGGCCGTCTGGATCAGCCACGGCCAGGGCGGCCGCGTCTGGGACGCCGACGGCAACGAGTACGTCGACCTCCACGGCGGCTACGGCGTCATGGCCGTCGGGCACGCCCACCCGGCGGTGGTGGCCGCCGTCTCCGAGCGGGTCGCCAGGGGCACCCACTTCGCCCAGCCGACGGCCGAGGCCATCGTGGTCGCCGAGGAGCTGGGCCGGCGGTTCGGCCTGCCCCTGTGGCGCTTCGCCAACTCGGGCACCGAGGCCACCATGGACGCCGTCCACCTGATGCGGGCCATCACCGGCCGGTCGCGCATCGTCAAGGTCGAGGGCTGCTACCACGGCCACCACGACTCGGTGCAGGTGTCGGTCTACCAGCCGCTGGAGGAGATCGGGCCGGTCCACGGCCCGGCCAGCGCGGTCGCCTCCAGCGGCATCCCGGCCGAGATCGTCCGGCTGACCACGGTCGTGCCCTACAACGACCTTGAGGTCACCGAGCGGATCTTCGCCGAGCACCGGGGCGAGATCGCCGGGATGCTGCTGGAGCCGGTGATGATGAACGCCGGGATCATCCCGCCCGAGCCCGGCTACCTGGAGGGCCTCCGCGAGCTGACCAGGCGCCACGGCGCCCTGCTCGCCTTCGACGAGGTCAAGACGGGCGTGACCGCCGCCCCCGGCGGGGCGGTCGAGCGCTACGGGGTCACCCCCGACATCATCTGCCTGGCCAAGGCCATCGGCGGCGGCCTGTCCACCGCCGCCATCGGCGGCAGCCAGGCCGTCATGGACCACATCACCAGCGGCCACTACGACCAGGTCGGGACCTTCAACGGCAACCCGCTGGCCATGGCCGCCGCCGCGGCCGCCCTGACCGAGGTGCTGACCCCGGACACCTACCGGCGGATCGCCGGCCTGCAGCAGCGCATGGTCTCCGGGGTCGAGCAGGTCCTGGCCCGCACCGGGCTGCCCGCCCACGTGGTCGCGGTCGGGGCCAAGGGCTGCGTCACCTTCTCCCCCACCCCGGTCCGCAACTACCGGGACTTCCTGGCCATCGACGACCGCTGGAGCCACTGCCACTGGCTCTACCAGCACAACGGCGGCGTGTTCCTGCCGCCCTGGGGCAAGGCCGAGCAGTGGCTGCTGTCGGCCCAGCACGGCGACGAGGACGTCGACCGGTTCGTGGCCAACTTCGCCGCCTTCGCCGACGACGTCGCCGGCGGCTGAACGCGGCCACGGCCGGTTACGATGCCGGCAGCGGAGCGTGGCGGAAAGGGGTCGCCGCATGGGCGGAGGCGAGATCCGGCTGGTCGAGCTGGTCAAGCGGTTCGAGGACGTCACCGCCGTCGACGGCATCGACCTGGACGTGCCCGGGGGCGAGTTCTTCGCCCTGCTCGGCCCCTCGGGCTGCGGCAAGACGACCACCCTGCGGCTGGTCGCCGGGTTCGAGCAGCCCACCGGCGGGCGCATCCTCCTCGACGGGGTCGACATGGCCCGCACCCCGCCCCACAAGCGCAAGGTCAACACCGTGTTCCAGAGCTACGCCCTGTTCCCGTTCCTCAACGTGGCCGACAACGTCGCCTTCGGGCTGCGGTTCCAGGACCTGGACAAGGGCGAGGCCAGGCGGCGGGTGGCCGAGGCCCTGGCCCTGGTCCAGCTCCAGGGGCTGGAGCGGCGGCGGCCGGCCCAGCTGTCAGGCGGCCAGGCCCAGCGGGTCGCGCTCGCCCGGGCGCTGGTCTTGAACCCGTCGGTGCTGCTGCTGGACGAGCCGCTGGGGGCCCTGGACGCCAAGCTGCGCAAGACCCTCCAGGTGGAGCTGAAGGCGCTCCAGGAGGCGGTCGGGATCACCTTCGTGTACGTGACCCACGACCAGGAGGAGGCCCTCACCATGTCGGACCGCCTGGCCGTGATGGCCGGCGGCCGCATCGAGCAGGTCGGTCCCCCGGCCGAGCTGTACGAGGCGCCGGCGACCACGTACGTGGCCGGGTTCCTGGGGGTGGCCAACCTCCTGGGGGCGACGGCCGCCGGTGGCGACGGCGGGGGGCCCTGCCGGGTCCGGCTGGGCGAGTTCGAGCTGGCCGCGGCCGGCGGCGACACCGGCGCCAGCGGCGACGTCAAGGTGGTCATCCGGCCCGAGCGGGTGGTCCTGGAGCCCTACGGCACGACCGGCCCCAACCGGGTCCCGGGCATGGTCGAGCGCCTGGTCTACCTGGGGCCGTCCACCCAGCTGGTGGTCCGCCTGGCCAACGGCGAGCCCCTCCAGGCGCTGGTCCAGAACCAGGGCCAGCCGATCGCCTGGCAGCAGGGCACGGCCATCGCCGTCCACCTCCCCGCCGACGCCCTGCGGGTCCTGCCCGCCTCAGCCTGAGGCGGCCCGCTCGGGCGAGGGCACCAGGCTGGCGCGGTCCTCGGCCGTCCAGTCGAAGCCGAGCTCCCTGGCGCAGATCTCCAGGCACAGGTCGAACATGCGCTCGCGGGACACCTCCGGGTCCTGGAGGACGACCAGGATGGCCAGGCCGTCGATCAGGGCGGCCAGCCGCAGGGCGAACGTCTCCACGTCGACCGGGGCGAACTCGCCCGCCGCCTGCCCCTGGCGGACGATCTCGCCGATGGTCGTCCGCCAGCGCCGGTCCATGGTCAGGCGGTCCCTGGCCACGTCCGGCTTGTGGGCCGCCCTGGCCCACAGGTCGAGCCACAGCACCCACTCGTCGAAGTCGTCCTCGGCCTCCCCGACCGAGCACGAGCAGCGCACCAGCTCGACCAGCCGGTCGCGGGCGCTGGACATGCCGGCCACGGCCTCGGCCGTCTTGGCGTAGAAGCGATCCTCGGCGAAGGCCAGCGCCTCGGCGAGCAGGGTGTCCTTGGTGCCGAAGTAGTAGATGACCAGGGCCGGGCTGGTGCCGGCCTGGTCGGCCACGTCCTTGATCCCGGTGTCGCAGAGGCCCTTCTCCGCGATCACCCGCACGGCCGCCTTGAGGATCTGGTGGCGCCGTGCGTCGGACAGCTTGCGTCGTGGGCTCATGCCTGCTCCAAGGATGTCGACGTCGCCGTGCAGTGTAGGGCGCTTCAGGCTTGTCGCGCGCTCCCCGGCCATCTTAGACTGAACGTTCAGTCAATTACAGTCTTGTTGGAGGGGACATGGCCGCGGCCTGGGACGCGATCGTCATCGGGGGCGGCCACAACGGGCTGGTGGCCGGCGCCTACCTGGCCCGGGCGGGGGCGCGCACGGTCGTCCTGGAGGCCAGGTCCAAGGTCGGGGGCGCGGCCGCCACCGACGCCCCCTGGCCCGAGGCCCCCGAGATCAACGTGACCCGGCTGTCGTACGTGATGAGCCTGATGCCGCCGCGGATCATCCGCGACCTCGACCTGGAGCGGCACGGCTACAGGCTGTTCCCCATGGGGCCGGCCTACCAGGCCTGGCCGGACGGCCGCTCGCTGACCCTGTACGACGACGACGCCCGCCGCAACCACGAGCAGATCTCCAAGTTCTCCAAGCGGGACGCCGACGCCATGGTCCGCTGGGACGCCTGGCTGGAGGGGCTGGCGGCGGTGCTGGGGCCGCTGCTCACCCAGACCCCGCCCAAGATCGGCTCGCGCCGGCCGTCGGACCTGCGCGACCTGCTCCGGCTGGCCTGGCGCTACCGCGGCCTGGACGTGCGCACCGTCGGCGACGTGACCCGGCTCATGACCATGAGCGTCCGCGACCTGCTGGACGACTGGTTCCAGTCCGAGGAGGTCAAGGCGAGCCTGGCCATCAACGGGGTGATCGGCACCTGGGCCGGGCCCGACTCGCCCGGCACCGCGTACGTGATGGCCCACCACTCGATCGGCGACGTCGGCGACGGCCACCTCGGCAGCTGGGGCTTCCCCGAGGGCGGCATGGGGGCGGTCTCGGACGCCATCCACCGCTCGGCCCTGGCCAACGGGGCCAGCGTGCGCACCGGCGCCCGGGTCGAGCGGGTGCTGGTGTCGGGCGGGCGGGCCACCGGGGTGGTCCTGGCCGGCGGGGAGGTGCTGCACGCCCCGGTGGTGGTGACGGCCATCCACCCCCGGATCACGTTCCTGGAGCAGATCGACCGGGCCGAGCTGCCGGCCGACTTCGTCACCGACATGGAGCGCTGGAAGTCGCGCAGCGGGGTGGTCAAGATCAACCTGGCCCTGGCCGAGCTGCCCGACTTCACCGCCGACCCCGGCACCGAGATGGCCGAGCACCACACCGGGGCCATCGCCATGGCCCTGTCGGTCGGCTACATCGAGCAGGCGTTCCAGGACGCCAAGCAGGGCCGGGGCGCGACCCGGCCGTTCTCGGACGGCTGCATCCCGACGGTGTTCGACAAGACCCTGGCCCCCGAGGGCATCCACGTCATGTCGCTGTTCACCCAGTGGTGCCCGCACGAGTGGTCGGAGGCCCCCCACGCCGACGAGCTGGAGGCCTACGCCGACCGGATGATCGACTGCTACGCGGAGCTGGCCCCCAACCTCAAGGGCGCCATCCTGCACCGCGACGTCGTCGGGCCCTGGCAGATGGAGCAGGAGTGGGGGCTGGTCGGGGGCAACATCTTCCACGGCGAGCTCTCGGTCGAGCAGCTGTTCCACATGCGGCCCGCGCCCGGCTACGCCGACTACCGCAGCCCCATCACCGGCCTCTACCAGGCCAGCTCGGCCACCCACGGTGGCGGCGGGGTCTGCGGCATCCCCGGCTGGCAGGCCTACCGGGCCGTGCTGTCCGACCGCAGGCGAGCCACCCGCCGCCGCTGGTGACCGATCGGGGCCCGTTCGCCCCGGAGCCAACGCGCCCCGGCGGCCCTCCCCCGCCCGGTCCGGAGCCGGGGCGACCCGGCGGCCGCCTTCCCCTCGCGCCGCTGCTCGAGCCGCGGGCGGTGGCGGTGGTGGGGGCCAGCGCGCGGCCCGGGTCGTTCGGGGACAC
Source organism: Actinomycetota bacterium (assembly GCA_036280995.1). Classification (NCBI taxonomy): domain Bacteria; kingdom Bacillati; phylum Actinomycetota; species Actinomycetota bacterium. The sequence continues at coordinate 22,000 of DASUPQ010000331.1, forward strand.
GCTGGTCGCCCAGCTGCTCGCCGGCGGGTACCGGGGCGCGGTCCACCTGGTCAACCCGCGCTACCGGGAGGTGGCCGGGCGCCCCTGCCACCCGTCCCTGGCCGATCTGCCGGGCCCGGTCGACCTGGCCGTGCTGGCCGTGCCCAACGCCGCCCTGGAGGCTCAGCTCCAGGCGGCGGCCGACGCGGGCATCCCGGCCGCGGTCATCTTCGCCAGCTGCCTCGACCCGGACCCCGATCCAGCCGGCCCGACCCTGGCCGAGCGCCTGGCGGCGATCGCCCGGGCGGCCGGCATGGCGGTGTGCGGCGGCAACGGCATGGGCTTCTTCAACCTCGACCAGAGCTTGAGGGTCTGCGGCTACCCGGAGCCGGCCGACCTGCCCCCCGGGCCGGTGGCCGTGGTCAGCCACTCCGGGTCGGTGTTCTCGGCCCTGCTCCACAACCGCCGCGGCCTCCGGTTCAACCTGGTCGTGTCGGCCGGCAACGAGCTCGTCACCACCGCCGCCGCCTACCTCGACCACGCCCTGGAGCTGCCCGGGACCCGGGTGGTGGCCCTGTTCCTGGAGACGGTCAGGGAGCCGGCGGCGTTCCGGGCCGCCCTGGCCAAGGCGGCCGCCCGGGCCATTCCGGTGGTCGCCCTCAAGGTCGGGCGCGGCCCGGCCGCCCGGGCCATGGTCGCCGCCCACTCCGGCGCCCTGGCCGGTGAGGACGGCGCCTACCAGGCCCTGTTCGACGCCTACGGGGTCGCCCAGGTGGCCACCCTTGACGAGCTGGCCGACACCTGCGAGCTGCTGGCCGGCCGGCGGGCCGCGCCCGGCGGGCTGGCCGCCATCCACGACTCGGGGGGCGAGCGGGCCCACCTGCTGGACGTGGCCGAACGGCTCCGGGTGCCGCTGGCCGCGATCTCCGAGACGACCCGCCAGCGGCTGGCGGCCGTGCTCGAGCCCGGCCTCCCCCCCGCCAACCCGCTCGACGCCTGGGGCACCGGCAACGACGCCAACGACATCTTCGCCGCCTGCATCCAGGCCCTGCTCGACGACCCGGCCACCGCCGCCCTCGCCCTCGACCTCGACCTGACCACCGAGCCCACCCCCGAGACGAGCTACACCGGCCTGGCCGTCGACGCCGCCGCCTCCACCACCAAGCCGGTCGCCGTCATCGCCAACCTGACCGCCGCCGCCGACCCGGCCGACGCCGCCACCCTCCGCGCCGCCGGCGTCCCCGTGCTCGAGGGCACCGCCACCGGCCTGGCCGCGTTCGGCCACCTGCTGGCCTACCGCGAGTTCCTCGCCCACCGGCCGCCGGGGGCTGCGGGCAGCTCCGGACCGGCCCGGGAGCGGTGGAAAGAGCGGTGGCGGGCGCGGCTGGGCGACCCCGGGCGGCCGCTGGACGAGGCCGAGGGGCTGGCCCTGGTGGGCGACTGGGGGGTGCCGGTGGTGGCGGCCGAGGTCGCGACCAGCCTGGCGGAGGCGGTGGCGGCGGCCGGGCGGGTCGGGTGGCCGGTGGCGTTGAAGACGGCCGCACCCGGGGTGGTCCACAAGTCGGACGTGGACGGGGTGCGGCTGGGGCTGGACGGGCCGGACCGGCTGGCCGCCGCCTACGCCGACCTGGCGGCCCGGCTGGGGCCGCGGGTGCTGGTCGCCGCCATGGCCGGCCCCGGGGTGGAGCTGGCCCTCGGGGTGGTCGCCGACCCGCAGTTCGGGCCCCTGGTGATGGTGGCCGCTGGCGGGGTGCTGGTCGAGGTCATGCGGGACCGCCGCTTCGCCCTGCCCCCGGTCGACCGGCGCCAGGCCCTGGCCATGCTCGACCGCCTCGCCGTCCGGCCCCTGCTCGACGGGGTCCGCGGCGCCCCCCCGGCCGACCTGGACGCCGTCGCCGACGCCGTCGCCAGCCTCTCGGCCCTGGCCGTCGACCTCGGCGACCGCCTGGCCGCCCTGGACGTGAACCCCCTGCTCGCCGGCCCGGACGGCTGCGTCGCGGTCGACGCCCTGGTGGCGGCGAAGGCCGGGTGAGGGGCGGCGGCCGGTGACCTGACATACTGGCCCGCGTCATGGAAGCGAGCGCCGACCGCCGGCTGGTCGCGGGCCGCTATGCCCTCGGGGGGCCGCTGGGCCGGGGCGGGATGGGCACGGTGTGGCGGGCCGACGACGTCCTGCTGGGCCGGGCGGTGGCGGTCAAGGAGGTCGAGCTGCCGGGCGGGCCGGGCAGGGGGCCGCCGGCGCTGCGGGAGCGGGCGCTGCGCGAGGCCAGGGCCGCGGCCCGGCTCAACCACCCGGGGGTGGTCACCCTCCACGACGTGGTCGAGGCCGACGGCCGGCTGTTCCTGGTCATGGAGCTGGTCGAGGCCCCGACCCTGCGCCACCTGGTCGACCGGTCGGGCCCGGTGTCGCCTGCGGGGGCGGCCCGGGTCGGGCTGGCCCTGCTGGACGCGCTGGACGCGGCCCACCGGGCGGGGATCGTCCATCACGACGTCAAGCCGGCCAACGTGATGGTGGCCGCCGACGGCCGGGTCAAGCTGGCCGACTTCGGCATCGCCTCCCTCCAGGAGGACACCCAGCGCACCCTCACCGCCGGCCCCGGGCCGGGGGCCCGGAGAGGACCGGCGCGGAATGGCGGCGCCGGGGCAGGGGCCGGCGGGCCGGAGGGGCTGGCGGGCGCCGCGGGGTCGGGGGCCGAGGGGCCGGACCGGGCGGTGACGGCGGTGTTCGGGTCGCTGCCGTACGTGGCCCCGGAGCAGGCCAGGGACGAGCGGGCCGGGCCGGCGGCCGACCTGTGGGCGCTGGGGGCGACGCTGTGGTTCGCGGTCGAGGGGGTGGCCCCGTTCGAGCGGGCCGGTCCGGCCGCCACCCTCGCCGCCGTCCTCCACGACCCGCCCGGCCGCCCGGCCCGGGCCGGGCCGCTGGAACCGGTCCTGCTGGCCCTGCTGACCAAGGACCCAGGCGCCCGCCCCGGGGCCGCGGCCGTCCGCGGCATGCTGGCGCCGACGGCCACCGGGTCCCCCGGCCCGACCGCCCCGACGACCGCCGGTCCCCGCGGCCCGGCCGCGCCGACGGCCGGCACGACGCGCCTCCCCGGCGACCCGGCGGCCGCCACCGAGGTGCTGGTCGGGGCCGCTCCCCCGCCCGGCTGGGGCGAACCGCGCCCGGCGCCCTTGGGGCGACGGCCGCGGGGCCGGGTGCAGCTCCCGGGCTGGACCGCCCCGCCGCGGCGGAAGCGGCGCTGGGGGCGGCGGCTGCTGGTCGCCGCCGGGGTCCTGGCCCTGCTCGCGGTGGCCAGCAACCTCGGCGACGCCGAGCGGCGGGCCGACAGTGCCCCGGCCGGGCTGGGCGACCCGGTCCGGGACGGTCAGTTCGAGTTCGTGGTCCGCTCGGTCGACTGCGGCGCCGCGTCCGTGGGCCGGGGCCTCGCGCCCAAGACCGCGCAGGACCAGTTCTGCCTGGTCGCGCTCGAGGTCGAGAACACCGGCACCGAGGGCCGCACCTTCGGCGGCGGCCAGCAGTTCCTGTTCGACACCGACGGCAACCGCCACGACCCGGACCTGGACGCGACCGCCCGCCACGAAGGCGATGCCCGGCTGTGGTCCAGCCACCTCAACCCGGGCCAGCGCCTGGAGGGCACGCTCGTCTACGACGTCCCCGAGTCCGTCACCCCGTCACGGGTCGAGCTCCACGACGGCCCCCTCAGCGGCGGCGCCAGCGTCGCGGTGGCCTGAGCGCCCGTCACCAGTAGCCGCGGCGGCGGGCGTCGGCCACGGCCGCGGCCACCCCGTCGCGCCAGGGCTCGCCGTGGCCGGGGAGCAGCAGCTGCGCGTTCAGCCCGGCCAGCGCGTCCAGGGAGCTCCGGGCCTGCTCGTTGTCCTCGTTGACGCCCTTGACGAGCAGCCGCGGCCCGCGACGCCGCCGGTACGGGTCGAAGGTGACCAGGGTGTCGCCGCTGAAGACGACGCTGGCGTCCGGCAGGTGCAGGGCGCAGTTGCCGCGGGTGTGGCCGGGAAGGTGGCGGACCCGGGGCCGCCCGGGGACGTCGAGGACGTCGCCGTCGGTGAAGGTGCGGACCTCGGCGGCGTCGGGGGTGGCGAGCAGCCCGTTGCGGAGGCCGTGGACGAGCAGCGGCCAGGCGGTCGGCCGCAGGTACAGCCGGAACGGCGGGAACCGGCGCAGCCCGGGCTCGGCGTCGCGCTCGTGGACCCAGACGGTGGCGTCGGAGTTGGCCTTCACCTGGTGGGCGAAGCCGACGTGGTCGGCGTGGGCGTGGGTGAGGACGACCGCCTCGACCGCCTCGACCTTGCCGCCGAGGGCGGTCAACGCGTCGGTGAGCTGCGGCCAGTAGCCGCGCATGCCGGCGTCGACCAGGGTGATGCGGCCCCCGCGCTCGATCAGGTACCAGTTGACCATGCGGGTGCCGAACCGGTGGATGCCGTCGGCTACCTCCATGGCGACGGCCTTGCACGAGATCGGCGCCGCAAACCCTTCTAGCCGGAGTCGCGGCCGGCGGTGACCACGGCGACGGCCAGGGCGACGGCGAACAGGTCCTCGGCGGCGCCGAGCAGCGGGCCGGGGAGGCGGGTCCGCTCGGCGGCCAGGGCGCGCACCTTGGTGGCGGCGTAGGCGCCGGCGCCGGCCCCGGCAGCGCCGAGGAGGGCACCGAGGGGGCGCGACTCGCCGGCGTCGTACTGAACCGCGGCGCCGATCGTCCCGCCGGTGACCAGGCGCTGGGTGAACGGGCCCCAGGTGGTCCGGCGCGGCGTCATGGGGAGCTTGTCGGCGACCAGCTCGCCGGCGAAGGCGACCAGCGCGCCGCCCGTCCCCTGGGGCGAGGCGAACCGGCGGGCCAGCCGGCCCGCGCCCGGGTCGAAGCGGCCCTGCCTGGCCTCGACGGCCAGGAGGGCGACCGGGACCTGGGAGCGGATGCCGGTGACGAACCCGAGCAGCAGCGCCCTGACGGGCGGCGGCAGGGGTGGCAGGAGGGAGGGGGCCCGGTCCACGGCGGCTCCTTCGGTTCGGCGGGTGCATGATGCTAGCCGCATGGCCGCGATCGAGCCTCCCGAAACCAGCCGGGTCGCCCGGCTGCTCCGCCGCCGCCCGCCGGCGGCCGCCCTGCGCTGGGCGGCGGCGCCGTTCGGCCCCGGGAGCCGGGTGGTGGCGGTGCGGCCGCTGCCGTCGGCCTGGCTGGCCAACCACGCCGTCGACGTGGCCGACGCGGCCGGCGCGACCCATCGGCTGGTGCTGCGCCGCTGGGCGCGACCCGGCTGGGACGACGAGGACCCCGACTTCACCGCCGCCCGCGAGGCGGCCATCCTGGAGCTCCTCGCCCCCACCCCGGTGCCGGCGCCGCCGCTGGTCGCCGCCGACCCCGACGCCGCCGTCTGCGACGTGCCCGCGTTGCTGGTCAGCCGCCTCCCCGGCGCCCCGCCCGACCTCCACGACCCGGCCGCCCTGGTCGAGGGTCTGGCCGCGGCCCTCCCGCCCATCCATGCCGTGACCGTTCCGGCGACCCGCGTCGTGCCTCCCCATCACCGCTTCTACGAACCAGCGACGCTGGTCCCGCCGGCCTGGTCGGACCGGCCGGAGTTGTGGGAGCGGGCGTTCACGGTGGCGGCCGGGCCGCCGCCGGACGACCGGGCCTGCTTCATCCACCGCGACTACCACCCGGGGAACACCCTCTGGACCGGCGGCCGGCTCACCGGGGTGGTGGACTGGATCGGCGGGTCGTGGGGGCCGCCCTCGGTCGACCTGGGCCACATGCGGGTCAACCTGACCGCCGACCTCGGCCTGGCCGTCGCCGACCGGTTCCTGGCCGCCCACCGCGCCCTGACCGGCTTCGACCACCACCCCTGGTGGGACGTGGCCGCGACGGTCGACGTCGTCCCCGAGACGCCGCCGGCCTGGCGCGGCGTGGAGGACCTGGTCGCCGCCGCCCTGGCCCGCCTCGGCGGCGAGGTCGGCAAAGCCGGCTAGGCGTTCTGCCCGTCGTCGTCCCGCAGCTCAGGCTGCGGGACTGCCCCGCCCGTAACTCGCGCAGCAGCGGAGCAAACAAGCGGTCCCGTAGCATGGGACGGATGACCGGAACGGGACCTGTCCGGGTGGCGATCGCCTGCCAGGGCGGCGGCAGCCACACCGCCTTCACGGCCGGGGTGCTCAAGCGCCTCCTCGGCGCCGAGGAGCTGGCCGGGGTCGAGGTCGTCGGTCTCAGCGGCACCTCCGGCGGGGCCGTCTGCGCCCTGCTCGCCTGGTCGGCGCTGCTCGACGACGACCAGGCCGCCGCCGGCAAGCTGCTGGAGGCGTTCTGGGCCGACAACTCGGCCACGACCCCGCTGGAGCAGCTGGTCAACGCCTGGGTGCTGTGGGCGGCCAGGCTGGAGAACCTGGTCGTCCTGCCGGCGGTCAGCCCCTACGACACGCCAACGTCGGTGGCCGCTCTTGAGGAGTTCCGGGCCATGCTGGAACGGCGGGTCGACTTCGGGCGGTTCGCCGTCCCGGCCGGCGAGTCGCGGCCGATGCTGCTGATCGGGGCCGTGGACGTCCTCTCGGGCGAGTTCCGGGCGTTCAACAGCCGTCGCGACCCGATCACCGCCGACACGATCCTGGCCTCGGCGGCCATCCCCAACCTGTTCCGCTCCGTCCGGGTCGGCGACGGCACCTACTGGGACGGCCTGTTCTCCCAGAACCCGCCCGTCCGGGAGCTGGTCGACACCCGCCCCGACGAGCTCTGGGTGATCCAGATCAACCCCAGGCGCTGGGACGGGGAGCCGCGGACGATGGTCGAGATCGCCGACCGCCGCAACGAGCTGGCCGGCAACCTCTCCCTGCACCAGGAGCTCGGCTTCATCGAGAAGATCGACCAGCTGCTGGCCGAGGGCCGGCTGGCCGCCGACGGCCGCTACAAGCAGATCACGGTGCGGGTGCTGGAGCTGTCCCGGTCGCGGCTGTCCCGGTCGCTCGGCACCGCCTCCAAGCTCAACCGCGACCCCGGCTTCATCCGCGACCTGATCGCCCACGGCGAGGCCATGGCCGAGGAGTTCCTGGCCGCGCTGGCCTTCGAGCGCGCCTGGCGGCGCCGCGACCCCGGGGCGGTGCTGGCCTGCTTCGCCGACGACGCCGAGCTGGTCTCGGCGCCGCCCTTCCCGGACCGGGGCAGCCTCCGCGGCCGCCAGCGGATCGGCCGGTTCGTGCGCGAGCACCTGACCGCCGACCTGCACGTCGACCCGACCCGCAAGCAGGTGACCCGTGACCGGGTGACCTGGACCGTGCAGGCCCACCGCGACGACCCGGCGGCGGCGGTCCGGGGCCGGGCCGAGGCCGAGCTCCGGACAGGCCGGATCACCACCCTGCGCCTGGGCGGCTGATCAGGCCGGGGCGTCCTCGGCGTCGAAGCGGAACACCTCGTAGGCGCGGCCGATCACGGGGGCGGCGACGTTGCGCACCGGCACCCCGCCGGGGGTGGTGCCGGTGCGGCTGCCCCGGTGGGCGTGGCCGTGCAGGACCAGGTCGGCCCCGGCCCGGTCGACGGCCTCGGCCAGCAGGTAGCTGCCGAGGAAGGCGTGGATCTCGCGGGGCTCGCCGGCCAGGGTCTCGGCCACCGGCGAGTAGTGCAGCAGGGCGATCCGGCGGTCCGCCCGGAGCCCCCCGAGGGCCCGTTCCAGCCGGCCGGCCAGGGTCTTGGTGTGGCCGACGAACGCCTTCATCTCCGGTTCGCCGAAGTCGCTGGCGCTGGCCCCGGCGAAGCCGCCGCCGAACCCCTTGCTGCCGGCGATCCCGAGCCGGCGGCCGCCCACCTCCAGCACCGCCGCCTCACCCTCCAGGACGCGGATGCCGGCCTCCTCGAGGACCTCGGTGACGGCGTCCTGCTCGTCGGAGTGGTAGTCGTGGTTGCCGAGGACGGCCACCGTCGGCACCCCGACGCCGCGCAGCTCCTCGGCCAGCACCTTGGCCTCCTCGGGCCGGCCCCGGTGGGTGAGGTCGCCGGCCAGCAGGAACAGGTCGGCGTGGTCGGCCAGGCCGGCCAGGCGCGGGGCCAGGCGGCCCGCCGAGTCGACCCCGACGTGGACGTCGCCGACGGCCGCCACCCGGATCATGGCAGCGTCTCTACGAACGGGTCGGCCGCCGCGTCCTCGACGTCGGTCAGGTTGCGGACCTCCCGGCCGGGCAGGGCCTTGGCGATGACCTCGGCCACGGCGGCCTGCCGTTCGGGCGTGGCCACCGTCCCGGTCACCACCACCTCGCGCCCGTCGATGGCGACGTCCAGCTCCAGCTCGGCCGTCTGGGGGTCGCCGGCCAGGGCCTCGTTGGCGTGGGCGACCAGGTACTCGTCGGGCACGTCGGCGCCGGTCTCCTGCTCGCGGGCCTGCTCCAGCAGCGACTCGATCACCCAGTCGGGCACCCGCAGCCCGTCGGTCTGGGCGTACAGCAGCAGGCTGGCCACCCGGCGCGGGCCCGGGGCGGCCCGGCGCAGCAGGTAGGGCCAGTCGAGCTCGCCCGTCTCGACCAGGGCGAGGGCGTCGAACCAGTGCCGCTGGCGGTGCTCGCGGTGGACGATCGCCTTGATCACCAGCAGGTCCTCGGGGCCGAGGACGTTGAGCTGGAGGTCCTCGAAGGTGCCCTGGCGGACCCGCGACAGCATCTCGTCGTCGAGCACGATCCCGCCGGTGCTCTCGAAGATCACGTCGACCAGGACGCCGTCCTTGGTCGCCTTGTAGAGCCAGGTCTGGTCGGTCTCCTCGGTGTCGTAGCCGGCGTCGGCGAAGGCGCGCAGCATCGTCCGGGCGTCGTCGCGGCGCACGCACAGGTCGATGTCGTGGGTCCAGCGGGGCCGGCCCAGCGCGGTCGAGGCGATCCCGCCCATGAAGGCGTGCGGCAGGCCGGTGCCGCCGGCGACCGCGATGGCCTCGGTGAGCACCCGCAGGAAGGTCTCCTCGTCGACCTCGGGAAGGGTGCCCCGCCACTCGCGCTCGTGGGGGTGGTGCTCGTCGTCCATGTCCTGGCTGTTCCACGCCCGGCAGGCGACGAAACGCGCCGGTGGGCGCCGGGTGGCGGGCGCGACCGGCGCGTGCCACCGTTGCCCCGTCATGGAGACCCTCGAGCTCATGGTCGCCCTGCTCGCCGCCGTCGCGGTGGTGGTCAGGCTGGCCGGGCGGACCAACATCCCCGAGCCGGTGCTGCTGGTGCTGGCCGGCCTGGCCGTCGCCCTGATCCCGGGGCTGCCCCAGGTCGAGCTCGACCCGGAGCTGATCCTGGCCCTGTTCCTGCCGCCGCTGCTGTACTGGGCGGCGCTCCACACCGACCTGGAGGAGCTGCGCGGCAATCTCAGGCCGATCGCCCTGCTGGCCGTGGGGCTGGTGCTGGTGACCACGGCCGCGGTGGCGGTGCTGGGCCACACGGTGCTCGGGCTGCCGGTGGCGGTGGCGGTGGTGCTGGGGGCGATCGTGTCCCCGCCCGACCCGGTGGCCGCGACCGCCGTCTGCGGCCGCCTGGGACTGCCCAGGCGGATGGTCGCCATCCTGGAGGGCGAGGGGCTGCTCAACGACGCCACCGCCCTGGTCCTGTACCGGATGGCGGTGGCCGCGGCCGTCTCCGGCGCCTTCTCGCTGGTCGACGCCGGGATCGAGCTGGGCGTGTCGGCCGTCGGGGGGACGGCGGTGGGGCTGGCCGTCGGCTGGGCCGGCAGCCGCATCCTGCGCCGGGTGTCGGAGGCGCCGGTCGAGAACACCGTCAAGCTGCTGCTGCCGTACGTGGCCTGGCTGGCCGCCGAGCGGGTCCATGTCTCGGGGGTGCTGGCCGTGCTCGCCTGCGGGGTGCTGATGACGCGCCACTGGAGCGCCATCTCCTCGGGGGCCCGGCTCCAGGCCCGCCAGCTCTGGGACTGGCTGGTGTTCGTCCTCGAGGGCCTGTCGTTCGTGCTCGTCGGGGTGCAGCTGCGCACCGTGGTCGAGGGGATCGAGGGCCGCTCCCTGGCCGACCTGGCCCTGGCCGCCCTGGCCGTCAACCTGGTCGTCATCGTCGTGCGCCTGGCCCTGGTGTTCCCGGCCAGCTGGCTGCCGCGGCTGTCGGCCCGGGTGCGCGAGCGCGACCCCTACCCGGGCTGGCGGCGGCTCACGGTGGTCGGCTGGGCGGGCATGCGCGGGGTGGTGACCCTCGCCCTCGCCCTGGCCATCCCGACCGAGGTCGAGGGGGGCGGCCCGTTCCCCGACCGCAACCTGGTCGTGTTCCTGGCCTTCTCGGTGATCGTGGTCACCCTGGTCGGCGAGGGCCTGACCCTGCCGTGGGTCATCCGCCGGCTGGGGGTGACGGCCGACGACGACGGGGCGGCCGGCGACGGCCGCCGGGCCCTGGCCCGGCTGTCCGAGGTCGCCCTGGACCACCTGGACACGCTCGAACCGGGGAGCGACGGCGTCCCGGCGGAGCTGGTGGACCGGCTCCGCGAACGCTACCGGGCCCGCCTGGCCCACCTCGACCAGACCCGGGACGAGGACCCGCCCGAGGGCCACCGGGCCGTCACCGAGCTGGTCCACGACCTGCTCGGGGTCCAGCGGGAGGAGCTGCGCCGCCTGCGCGAGCAGGGAGCGGTCACAACCGAGGTGGCCCGCCGCCTCGACCACGACCTTGACCTGGAGGAGGCCCGGCTGGAGCGCGAGCGCCCGGGCTGATTCCGTGCCCGGTCCCCGGGGTAGGGGTGCCCGGCCGACGAACGCGACGAGGAGGGCCGGGCCCGATGGCTGTCGATGCAGACGTGCTGGAGCGGATCCGCGAGCGGCTGCGGGTGTCGACCCGGGTCGGGGACGAGCGGATCGAGGTCGCGACCCGCGACGCCGACGTGGTCCTGCTCGGGGCCGTGGCCTCGCCGGAGGAGGCGACGGTGGCCGGCCAGCTGGCCGAGGAGTACGCCACCTCGGTGGTGAACGAGCTCCAGGTCGACCGGGGCCTGCGCGAGGGCTTCGACGACGACCCGCTGGCCACCGAGCCCGCCTCCCCGACCGAGGACGAGGTCCTGGTCGGGTCGACCGACATGCTGGCCGGTCCCGACTCGGCCCCGACCCAGGACCTGGCCGAGGCCCTTGACGAGAACGAGCCCTGGACCCCGCCGGACGTGCCCCAGCTGGCCCCGACCGCGACCGAGCAGCGCGGCGGCGTGGCCGCCGCCGACCGGCTCGCCCTGTCGGAGTGGGACGAGGCCGGCGGCGACCCCGACGACCTGCTCGACGAGGAGGACCGGGCCGCCCGGGCGGGCGCCGCCGCCCCCGACCTGGCCGCCGCCGATCTCCGCCACGCCGCCGGCGGCGGCGAGCTGCCCGCCCTCGACCCGACCGCCGCCACCTCCGGCGGCGACCCGGAGGCGGAGCCGCCCAGCGTCGAGGGCGGTCGCGGCGACGACATGGTCGAGCAGGTCCCCGGCACGGCCAAGGGCCCGGGCGCCGTGGGCGAGCCCACCACCGGGGGCGGCCCCCTGGGCGGCACCCCGGCCACCGAGACCGGCGCCGTGGGCGCCGA
>DASUPQ010000332.1 GCA_036280995.1 Actinomycetota bacterium
GTAGAGGCGCTCCGCCGCAGGTCCGGGGACCGGCCGCCTGGCGCTGGTACGGCAGTGGTGGTCACGCTCAGAGCGTAAGGGGTTCGGTGGCTTGTGGGGTCGCTGCTCGGCTAGGGTGCCGCCATGGCGGTCAGCTTCGTCCTGATCCACAGCCCCTCGGTGGGGCCGCGGACCTGGCAACCAGTGGCCCACCGCCTGGCCGAGCTGGGTTGGGAGGTGGCCGTGCCGTCCCTGCTGCACGTCGCGGACGAGGGGCCGCCGTTCTGGCCCCGGGTGGTCGAGGCCGTCCGCGAGGGTCTAGGCACGACACGGCAGGATCAGGGCGTGGTGCTGGTCGCCCACAGCAACGCAGGGCTGTTCATCCCGGTCATCACCACGGCCCTGCCCGGCCAGGTGCTGGGCTGCATCTTCGTGGACGCGGCCCTGCCGCCCGCTGCTGGCGCGGCACCCGTGGCGCCCCCTGAGCTGCTGGCGCTGTTGCGGGACAAGGCATCGGGTGGGCTGCTGCCGCGCTGGAGCGACTGGTGGGACGAGGGGGAGGTGGCGCCGCTGTTCCCGGACCAGCAGACCCGCCAGGCGGTGACCGAGGAGCAGCCGAGGTTGCCGCTGTCCTACTACGAGGCGTCGGTCCCGGTGCCTGCGGGTTGGGAAGCCCGACAATGCGCCTACCTGCTGTTCGGTCCACCGTATGACGAGCTGGCCGCCGAGGCGCGTGGTCGGGGCTGGATCGTCCAGCAGCTTCCAGGCGGCCATCTGCATCAGCTGGTTGACCCTGATGGTGTCGCCCGGTCGCTGCTGGCCATCGCCGACCAGATGAGGATCACCACGCCTTAACCAAGCCGAGTCGTGCACCTCGTCGGACCCGTGTCGTACACCGGCAGCTCAGGTCTCCGAGGGCGTAACCAGGCCACGGCCGATCGTGTCCCTTCACCGGGTCCAACGTCACGGCCCGACGGTAGACTCACACGGCCATCGTCTAGCGTAGGTGGTGCACCAGCGGACAGGGGAGGCCGCGCATGGCTAAGGGCGGACCCGAGCTCCTGCAGGACCCGGTCGCACAAGAGCTGCTGGCCTCGCGGATCCCGGCACGGCTGGCCTATGTCTGGACCGATGGCACGCCCCGGGTGGTCTCCATCTGGTTCCACTGGGACGGCACCGACCTGGTGATGGGGACGCTGCCAGGTGCCCCCAAGCTGAAGGCGCTGCACACCGGTGATCGGGTCGCGATCACCATCGACACCAACGACCCACCTCATCATGTGTTGTCGATCCGCGGGACGGCCGAGGTCACCGAGGCCAAGGGCGTCGTCCCTGAGTACGCCCAGGCGGCCGTCCGCTATCTCGGCAAGGAGCAGGGCGAGGCCTACGTTGGGTCGTTGCCGCCGGCCATCAGGATGGGCCGCATCGCGGTGCGTCCCGAGCAGGTGGTGGTCTTGGACTTCGAGACCCGGTTCCCGACTGCGGTGTCGTCGTTAGGATCGGCGTAGCGGTCAGCTCGGCCCCATGGCATCGCCTGGTGGCTCGTTGGGCCTGGGCCGCCAACGCTGCCCACGCCTCGCTGAGGCGGTGGCCGTCGGAGCAGGCAGTGCCTATGGGCCGGCGGATCTGGTTCGTCGGCGGTCGAGGTAGCCGCCGCGGCGTCGGCCGTAGGCCTCGGGCCGGAGCTGGCGTTCCAGCTGCATTAGGCTCCAGATCCTGGTGCCGTCGGCACGGAGGTAGGGCTCGACGTTGACGGCCGCCTTACAGATGGTGGCCAGGTCGACGCCGAGCAGTTCCGCGCACCGCTCCAGCGGCGCCGCGATCGGCCGGCCAACGTCCAGGTCGTGCCAGGTCCCCACCGAACCAGGCTATCGAACACAAGTTCGACAGCGAACGGCAACGCTGCGTAGTCCGACAAGGCCGCTTAGAGGCTGGGCGGGCCGCGCTGGGGCCGCAACTCAGCGGCACCTGGGGACAGCAGAGGACAGCAGGGGATAACGAACCTAGAGGTCAGCGGTCGGTTTGCAGCGATGAGCTGGCACGCGAATCTGCTGGAGGGAGCTTTCACACGGCAGAGGTCGCCTCAGGTGGGTGCTGGTCTCAGGTTG
>DASUPQ010000333.1 GCA_036280995.1 Actinomycetota bacterium
GGCCATGTGCTTCACCTCGGCCGTGTACGCCTGGTACTCGGGCAGGTCGCGCCGGGAGGGATAGGTGAGGGCGTAGTGGACCACCCGCCCCCGGGCTCTGGGGTTCCGCTCCAGGAACATGCCATAGCCCTCCAGCCCGCGCAGAATGTTCTTGGACAGCTCCATGCGGTCGACCCGCACGATCAGGCTGCGGCCCCTGGCCAGCTCGGCCACCACCCGGTCCTGGGCGCGGGCGTCGGGCTGGGCGGCCCGCTCCCGGAGGGCGTCGCCGTCCACCCCGAGCGGGTAGGTGCGCACCTGCACCAGGCGGCCGTCGGCGGCCTGGACCGTGCCGGCGGTGAAGTCGACCCGGTAGCCGGCGTCGAGGCAGCAGTGGAGGAAGTTGCGGGCCCAGCGGGGGACCAGGAACCCGAGCAGGTCGGCCCCGAGCATCCCGTCCAGGACCGCGCCGGCCACCCGGCCGGGCAGCATGTGGAAGTAGCCGGGGTCGGCCCAGGGGCAGTGGCTGAAGTGGGCGACGCGCAGGTCGGGCCGGCGCCGGCGCAGCATCGCCGGGACCAGGGCCAGGTGGTAGTCCTGCACGAACACCTCGGCCCCCGGACCGGCCTCGTCGTCGCAGGCGCCGGCGAAGGCCTGGTTGACGCCCTCGTAGTGCTGCCAGGCGACCCGGAAGCCGCGGTCGAAGCGGGGGTGGCGGGGCACGTCGAACAGGTGGTGGTGCAGGAACCAGATGGTCCGGTTGGCGACCCGGTTGTAGTAGCTCTGGTACTCCCGCGGATCAAAGGCCAGGCTGCGCAGGCGCACGTCCCCCTGGGCCAGCTCGACGGTGCGCAGCCGCCCCGAGCGGGCGACCCGCCGGGCCGCCACCCGGTCCCCCTCGGTGATGGCGGCCGCGACCCAGGTGCCGGCCTGGCCGGCCAGGGCCGGGCCGAGGGCGGCCACCATGCCGCCGGCGCCCCGGCCGGCGCTCAGGTTGCCGTCGTCGTCCACCTCGAACTGGACCGGACCGCGGTTGGACGCCACCACCAGCTCGGCCATCATCGCAACACCAGCCTTTCGGCGTCACCAGGAACCACTATGCTCTAAGAGCATCCTGGCATTCCTGAACGCGACGGTCGACCGGATCCGAAGGCGGCGAGGCATTGACCCAGACGGGCGAGGAGGCGGCCCGGGCGGCGACGCGGGCGCCCCTGCTCGAGCCGCCGGCGCGCCGCCCCTCCCCGTACGAGCGGTTCGTGCGCGTCGGCATCGTGGCCTGGTGCGGCATCGGCGTGATCATCCTCGGCTACCTGATGGTGCGGCTGATGCTGTACGTCAACCCGGTGCTGCCGCCCCTGCTGATCGCCGTGGCCGTCGTCTACCTGCTCAACCCGCTCGTGTCGGCCCTGGAGCGCCGCGGCGTGCCCCGGGTGGCCGGCGCCGGCATCGTCTACGTCCTGTTCCTGTGCATCGTCGCCCTGGTCGTGTCCCTGCTCGTCCCGGTGGTGACCAGGCAGGTCACCCAGGTGATCGACCACTTCCCCGACTACCTGGCCGATGGGCAGGCCGCCATACGACGACTGGCCGCCCGCTTCGGCCAGGAGCCGGACTTCCGGCTGGACGCCGAGCAGGTCAGGGAGTGGCTGTCGGCGGGCGAGAACCGCCAGGCGGTCACCAGGTACCTGACCGGGCTGCGGTCGGTCACCAACTCGGTCATCAGCGGCCTGATCATCATCGTGCTCGGCCCGGTCATGGCCTTCTACCTGCTGGTCGACCTGCCGCGGCTGCGCCGGGGGGCGATGGCCCTGGTCCCGCCCGCCCGCCGCAACGAGATCCGGGGCCTGATGGACCGGATCGGCCAGGCGGTCGGCGGCTTCTTCCGGGGCCAGCTGCTGGTCGCCCTGTTCGTCGGGGTGGCCTCCTCGATCGGCCTGTGGGCCATCGGGCTGCCGTTCTGGCTGCTGGTCGGGATGGTCGCCGGCGTCTTCAACCTGGTCCCGCTCGTCGGGCCGTTCATCGGCGGCGGGCTGGCCGTGATCATCGCCCTGATCTCCGGCGAGCCCATCAAGGCCGTCTGGGCCGCCCTCGTCCTGCTGGCCGTGCAGCAGATCGACAACCACCTGATCTCCCCTAACGTGATGGGCCGCACCGTCCAGCTCCACCCCGTCGTGGTCATGCTCGCCCTGCTCGTGGGGGCCAGCTTCGCCGGCCTGTTCGGGATGCTGGTGATCGTGCCCCTGGTCGCCGTGGCCAAGATCATCTTCCTGTTCATGTGGTCCAAGTACGTCGACTACGGCGACGAGCTCACCCAGGGCGACCCGGGGTCATCCGCCCGAGCAGGGCGGTGACGGCCTCGGCCCAGCCCTGCCCGGCCGCCGACGGGGTGACGACCACCGGGATGCCGGAGGCGCCGTCGGCCGCCCAGGCGCCGTTGGCGACCAGGAACATGGCCCCGACCACCTCGGCCAGCTGGAGGTCGGCCGGGCTGTCGCCGATGGCGGCCGCCCCGGCCCGGTCGAGGCCGCGGCCGGCCAGGTAGGCGGCGGCCGTGCCGGCCTTGCTGACCCCGGCCGGGAGCAGATGGTAGGCGTGGGCCGGGCCGGGGCCGAGGTGCGGGTAGGCGCCGCGCAGGCGGCCGTTGTCGAGCAGCCGCGCCCAGCCGAGCCCGCGGCCGGCCAGCAGGGCGTCGGCCGCGGCCACCTCGACCTGGCCGCGGAGCAGGAAGGTGCCGCGGCGGCCGAGGTGCCAGGGGGTGTGGGGCTCGATCCGGCCGGCGAAGTGCTCCAGCACCGCGGCCAGGGCGCCCGACCGCTCCAGGGCCTCGGCCGGGCAGTCGCCCAGGTCGCGCGGGGCCTCGCCCCAGACCAGCTCGACCTCCCGGCCCCGGACCAGGACCGTGCCCAGCTCGGCGATGGCGTCGCGGGTCCCGAGCAGGCGGCCCGTCTCCCGCAGCTGGGCGGCCGTGCGGCCCGAGACGAGCACCACCTCCAGCCCGGCGGCGTGGGCGGCGACCAGGGCCTGGGCGGCGGCCAGGGTGGGGCGGCCGTCCAGGTCGGCCAGCAGCGACCCGTCCCGGCCGACCAGCGTCCCGTCGACGTCGGAGAAGAGCAGGGCCGGGCGGAGCCGGTCCAGCAGCGGCCCGGCGTCGGCCAGGGCCAGCGCCGGCACGCTACTCGGACGCGGCGACGGGGTCGGCCCGTCGCCGCCGGTAGTCGTCGACGGTCACGATCGGCGGGCGCCGGGAGGTGACGATCTCGCGCGGCTCCGGCTGGTACTCGTACTGCTGGTTGGAGAACTGCACCAGGGTGGTGGCGAAGTTCCCCGGGGCCGAGCGGCCCTCCTCGGCCAGCCGCAGGAACGCCGACTGGAGGATGCCGAAGCTCATCCGGCCGAGGGCCTGCATGTCCTGGTTGCGGTGGACGCGCCGGTCCAGGTCGACCTGGGCGATGGCGTCGACCCCGAAGCGGGCGGCGATGTCGACCAGCAGGCCCAGCTCGACTCCGTAGCCGGAGAAGAACGGCACCTGCTCGAGGATCTCGCGGCGTCCGGCGTACTCGCCCGACAGCGGCTGGACGATGCCGGCCAGCTCCGGCCAGAGCAGGTTGATGAGGGGGCGGGCCAGCAGCTCGGTGACCCGGCCGCCGCCGGTGGCCCGCAGGGCGTTGCGCTCCCGGATGGGCCGCTCGTAGAACGCCTTCACGTACTGGATCTCCGGGTCGAGCAGCAGGGGGCCGAGCAGCCCGTAGACGAAGCGGGCGTGGAAGTTGCGGATGTCGGCGTCGATGAAGCAGAGCAGGTCGCCCTCGCAGGCGTGGAGGCTCTTCCAGAGGGCCTCGCCCTTGCCCGACCCCGGGCCTTCGCCGGGCAGGACGTCGTGCTCGAGGAACACCCGGGCCCCCTCGGCCCGGGCGATGGCCGCGGTGTCGTCACCGGAGCCGGCGTCCATGACCACGATCTCGTCGACCAGGCGGGCCCGCTCGACCAGGTTGCGGCGGAGGTTGCGGACGATGCCGCCGACGGTCGCGGCCTCGTCCCGGGTCGGGAGGCAGACCGAGACGGTCACTCCGAGCCGCTCCTTGGCCGCGCGCAGCTTGGCCGGCGACTCGAACTGGCTGTGGTGGAAGGTCCGGTTGCCGAACCACTCCCAGGTGTCGATATCGGTCATCCAGGCTCCCGTGAGGGGCCGCTCCTGTGCGGGCCTCCCCCCCATCATCCCCCGCAGGTGTTGCAGCCATGCAGCGTGCCAGGGCAAGCTGGCCACCACAACTCCATAGGTAGTCCCAGGCGACGCATCCAGAGGGGCGGAGGGACCGGCCCGACGAAGCCCCGGCAACCTCCTCCGGACGAGGAAGGTGCCACTTCCGGCCTCGCCATCGTGGCGAGGGAAGATGCGCCGAGCGGTTGACCGACCGCGGCGCGACGTCGCCCCACGCCGAGCCCGGAGGTCGCCGACCGCCATGACCGACCAGACCCTCGACCACGTCATCCTGCGCTGCCGTGGCTGCCAGACCGCCTACCCCGCCGCCCTCGAGTACGCCTGTTCGCGCTGCCTGGGCCCGCTCGACCCCGAGTACGACGCCGAGGAGGTCGCCAAGCGCCTGAGCCGGGAGGCGATCGAGGCCGGGCCGCGGTCGATCTGGCGCTACGCCCCGCTGCTGCCGGCCAGCCCCGGCCCCGGCGACCTCGCCCCCGGCCTGACCCCGCTGGTCCCGGCGCCCCGCCTGGCCGAGGCGCTGGGCGTGCCCGGCCCCCTGTTCCTCAAGGACGACACCCGCAACCCCACCAACTCCTTCAAGGACCGGGTGGTGGCCGTGGCCGTGGCCAGGGCGCGGGCGTTCGGCCTGTCCACCGTGGCCTGCGCCTCCACCGGGAACCTGGCCGGGGCCACCGCGGCCGCCGCCGCCGCCCAGGGCCTGGAGTGCGTGGTCGTGATCCCGGCCGACCTGGAGGCCGGCAAGGTCGCCTCGGCCGCCGCCTTCGGGGCCACCGTGGTGGCCGTTGAGGGCTCCTACGACCAGGCCAACCGGCTCTCCATGCAGGCCGTGGAGGCCTTCGGCTGGGGCTTCGTCAACGTCAACCTGCGCCCCTGGTACGCCGAGGGCTCCAAGACCGTCGGCCTGGAGGTGGCCGAGCAGCTCGGCTGGTCGCTGCCCGAGCACGTGGTCGTCCCGATCGCCTCCGGCGCCCTGCTCACCAAGGTCCACCAGGGCTTCGGCGCCCTGGCCGACCACGGCCTGGTCGAGCGGACGCCGGTCAGGGTCCACGGCGCCCAGTCGGTCGGCTGCAGCCCGGTGGCCACGGCCTTCGCGGCCGGGGCCGACGAGGTCACCCCGGTGCGGCCCAGCGGCATCGTCAAGTCCCTGGCCATCGGCGACCCGGCCGACGGGGCCGAGGCCCTGGCCACGGTCCGCGGGAGCGGCGGCCGGGTCGAGGCCATCGACGACGAGGAGGTGGTGGAGGCGATCGGGCTGCTGGCCCGCACCACCGGCGTGTTCGGCGAGACCGCCGCCGGGGTGACCGTGGCCACCGTCGGCCGCCTGGCCGCCGGGGGCGCGTTCCGCCCCGGCGAGCGGGTCGTCGCCCTGATCACCGGCCACGGCCTCAAGACCCGCGAGGTCCTCGACGGCCGCGCCGGGGCCACCGTCACCGTCCGCCCCAACATCGACGCCCTCTCCGAGGCCCTGGCCCCCCTCCGCCCGGGCCTGACCATGGCCGGCTAGATGATTGCTTCCGAATCGGAGTGAGGTCGCCGAGTGGTGACAGCTGAGGCGAGGCCGCCGAGAGTTGGCGTTGCGAAAGCAACGT
>DASUPQ010000334.1 GCA_036280995.1 Actinomycetota bacterium
AGACCGTCCGCGACCTCACCGACGGCCGCGGCCCCGACGCGGTGATCGACGCCGTCGGCATGGAGGCCCACGGGTCGCCGGTCGGCAAGCTGGCCCACCAGATGGCCTCGCTGCTGCCCGACGCCCTTGCCGCCAAGATGATCGAGACGGCCGGCGTCGACCGCCTCAACGCCTTCCACCTGGCCATCGAGCTGGTCCGCCGGGGCGGGACGATCTCGCTGGCCGGCGTCTACGGCGGCATGGCCGACCCGCTACCCATGCTCACCCTGTTCGACAAGCAGCTCCAGCTCCGCATGGGCCAGGCCAACGTCCGCCGCTGGGTCGGCGACATCCTCCCCCTGCTCACCGACGACGACCCCCTCGGGGTCGACACCTTCGCCACCCACCACCTCCCCCTGGCCGACGCCCCCAGGGGCTACGAGATCTTCCAGAAGAAGCAGGACGGCGCCGTCAAGATCCTGCTGCAGCCGTGACCCGCCCGCCCGGGCCGTAGAATCCCGGGTGGTGCCCGGCGCGGACGTGGTCTTCCTCCTGGTCGCCGGGGTCCTCGCCGGAGTCGCCGGCTCGGTCGCCGGCCTGGCGTCGTTGGTGTCGTACCCGGCCCTGCTGGCGGTGGGGCTGCCGGCGCTGACCGCGAACGTGACCAACACGGTGGCGCTGGTGGGGTACACGGTCTCGGCGGCGGCGTTCTCGCGCCAGGAGCTGGCCGGCCAGGCGGGGCGGGTGCGCCGCCTGGCCCTGGTCACGGCCGTCGGCGGCGCCACCGGGGCGGCGCTGCTGCTGTCGACCCCGGCCGAGGTGTTCGAGCTGCTGGTGCCGCTGCTGATCGGCGGCGCCTCCCTGGTCCTGCTGCTCCAGCCGGGCATCAACCGGCTCGCCGGGGGCATGGTCGACGAGCGCGGCCTGGCCCTGCTGGCCGGCGTGTTCGCCGTCGGGGTGTACGCCGGCTACTTCGGGGCGGCGGCCGGGGTGGTGCTGCTGGCCCTGCTCACGGTGTCGGTGGCCGAGCCGCTGGCCCGGCTGGTGGCCGCCCGCAACGTCGCCCTGGGGCTGGCCAACGCCGTGGCCGCGATCGGCTTCGCCCTGTTCGGCCCCGTCCGCTGGGCGGCGGCGGCGCCGCTGGCGGTCGGGTTCCTGATCGGCGGCGGCCTCGGTCCCGGCCTGGTCCGCCGGCTGCCGGGCGGGCGCCTGCGGGTCGCGATCGCCCTGGCCGGGCTGGCCCTGGCCGTCAAGCTGGGGATCGACACCTTCGGCCAGGCCGGGACCGCCGGGTAGACTGCGGCCCCGTGACCGAGCGCGTGCTGTCCACCCGCGAGCTCAACCGGGCCCTGCTTGCCCGCCAGCTGCTCCTCGAGCGCTCCTCGCTGTCCCTTCCCGACGCCCTCGAGCAGGTCGCCGGTCTCCAGGCCCAGTACGCCCCGTCGCCGTACGTCGGCCTGTGGTCGCGGCTGCGCGACTTCCGCCGCGACGACCTCACCCGGGCGCTGGAGGACCGGCGGGCCGTCCAGGCGACCCTGCTCCGGGTCACCATCCACGTCGTCTCGGCCGCCGACTACCCGCCGTTCACCGAGGCGGTCCGGGGCGCCCGCCGCGAGTGGTGGGCCCGAGCGGCCCGCCGCGAGCTGGAGGGCGTCGACGTCGAGGCGGCCGCCGCCCTGGTCCGCGAGCGCCTCCAGGCCGGCCCGGCCCGCCAGGCCGAGCTGGCCCGGCTGCTCGCCGACCGGGGATACCCCAAGGCGGTGTGGACCGGGGTCGGGCTCTGGGTCGACATGGTCCGGGTCCCGCCGTCTGGCACCTGGGAGCGGCGCCGGGCCGACCTGTACGGCCTGGCCGACGACTGGCTCGGGCCGTGGCGGGTCGACGAGGCCGATGCGCTCGAGCACCTGGTCCGGCGCTACCTGGCCGGGTTCGGCCCGGCCTCCCTGGCCGACCTGGGCAGCTGGGCCGGGCTGTCCCTGACCCCGCTGCGGCCGGTGCTGGAGCAGGTCGGCACCCGCCGGTTCCGCGACGAGCAGGGCACCGAGCTGTTCGACCTGCCCGGCGCGCCCCTGCCCGAGGAGGGCACGCCGGCCCCGCCCCGCTTTCTGTCCAACTGGGACGCCAATCTGCTGGTGCACGCCCGGCGGGCCCAGGTCCTGCCCGACCGGCACCGGCCCCGCATCTTCCACGTCAGGGCCCCGCACTCGTTCCCGACCTTCCTGGTCGACGGGGCGGTGGCCGGGACCTGGCGCCACGAGCAGGGCGAGGTGCGGCTGGAGCCGTTCGAGCCGCTGGACCCCGTGACCCGCCGCGACCTCGAGGACGAGGCCGGACGCCTGGCCGCGTTCCACCAGGGGTAAGCCCCCCGGCGGCCGTCGATTTGTCCTGCCCGCTGGGCGTTAGTAAGCTGTCGCTCCCCCCAATATCGTCGCAGACCGCCATCCGTTCCCCCCAACGGAAGGACGTTGCACCCGATGCGCCGAATCGTCTTCGGCCTTGCCGTGCTTGCCGCGCTCGCGTCGCTGCTGACCGCCGTGCCCGCCCTCGGGGCGGCGCCGCTGGATGACGCCCGCCGCCGCGAGCGGGCCCTCAAGGCCGAGCTCCAGGCGGCAACGGCCGAGCTCCAGGCGGCCGAGGCCGCCCTCGCCCGGGCCGAGGACCAGCTGACCTACGACCGGGCCCAGCTCGAGGCGGCCGACAAGCAGCAGCGCGGGGCCAGGGCGGCCCTGGCCGGCCAGGCCGCGGCCATGTACCGCTCCGGCGGCCTGGCCATCGCCGACGCCCTCCTGGACCGCGACCCGGCGCTGGTCCCCGGCCGGGTCGAGATGGCCACCGTGCTGGTGACCCGCCAGGCCCAGCTGATCGAGGACGCCCAGGTGAGCGGGGACGCCTACCGGTCGGTGCTGGGCCGGGTCACCAAGGGCTACGAGCGGGCCAAGGCCCTGCGCGACCAGGCCCGGGCCGCCGTCGGGCGCCTGGAGGCGGGGCTGGAGGAGGCCCAGGCCCTCGAGGCCCGCCTGGTCCGGCTGGAGCAGCGCCGCAAGGCGGCCGCGGCGGCCGCCGCCGCCAAGGCCACCCCGGCCCCGGCGCCCGGCCCGCCCAGCGGTGGCGGCGGGAGCGTGAGCGCGTCCGGCCGGGCCTGCATCCTGGAGCGCCCCTACTCCTACGTCGACAGCTGGGGCGCGGCCCGCTCCGGCGGCCGCAGCCACCAGGGCACCGACGTGATGGCGCCCCACGGGGCCAGGGTGTTCGCCTTCGTCAACGGCGTGGTCAGCCGCGAGTCGAGCAGCGCCAACGGCGGCATCCAGCTGTACCTCCAGGGCGACAACGGCGTCGAGTACTTCTACGCCCACCTGTCCGGCTACGCCGTCTCCACCGGCACCCGGGTCCGGGCCGGTCAGCTGATCGCCTACAACGGCCAGACGGGCAACGCCCGCTACACCGCCCCCCACGTCCACTTCGAGGTCCACCCCGGCGGCGGCACCCCGGTCAACCCCTACCCGCACCTCAAGCCGGTCTGCGGCTGAGCGGTCAGGCCCGGCTGGCCTCCAGGACCCGGACCGGGGCCGAGAAGCCCTTGAGCTCGAGGTCGCCCAGCTCGGTGAAGCGGACGCCGTCGCCGGCCGTGGCCGCGGCCACCGGCGCGGTGACCAGGACCTGCCCGGCCCTGGCCTGGGCGGCGACCCGGGAGGCCAGGTTGACGGTGCGGCCGAAGTAGTCGCCGCCCTGGACGACCACCGGCCCGGCGGCCACGCCGACGTGGGCCGGGGGGAGGCCGGCCTCGGGGACCTGGCCGACCATGGCCAGGGCGGCGGAGACCGCGCCCGCCGGGTCGCGGAAGTGCAGCATCACCCCGTCGCCGAGCCACTTCACCGGGGTGCCGCCGCGGGCCCGCGCCGAGCGCTCGACCAGCCGGGCCAGGGTCTCGGCGAGCTCGGCGGCGGCCTGGTCGCCCCGCTCCTCGGTGAGCCGGGTGTAGCCGGTCAGGTCGAGGAAGCACATGGCCGGCATCCGCTCGGGCCGGACCAGAGCGCCGGCCTCCTCCAGCGCGACCTCGATGTTCTCCACCTGGTGCTCGGTCCAGCTCAGCTCCTGCTGGCGGCGGTAGATGCCCATCAGGGCCCGGTCGACCAGGGGCATGAACGGGGCGGCGAGCTCGGAGGCCAACTCCATGGCCTGGCGCTGCCCCAGCCCGGAGGCCAGCACCGGCTCCTCGAAGCGGGACCGGAACAGCTCGGTCTCGACCACGGCGGCCAGGCGCATGCCCTCGGCGTAGGCCCGGCCGGCCCGGGCCAGCCACGACCGGTCGAGGATCCCGCTGGAGATCCCGAGCTGCATGACCGGGACCACCTCGAGCTCGTCCTCGCGCATCTGCTCGTCCGGCGACGTCCAGGCGAACCCCATCGCCTCCAGCGTCTCCCGCAGCACGTCCAGGGGGACGCCGGTCTCCTCGCTGACCTGCCGGTAGGTCCGGCCCGAGGGCGCCGCCCAGCGGTGGTAGGGGGCGGCCTCCAGGAACGCGAACGACAGCCGGCCGGCCCGGATGGCGGCGGCGATCGCGTCCATGGGCAGCCCGGCCCGCTCGCAGGCCACGGCCAGGCGGATCTTGCCGAGGTCGATGGTCAGGAACGGGGCCGGCCCGTCGCGGGCGACCAGGATGCCGAGGCCGACCAGCCGGCCGATCTCGGCCTCGGCCACGCCGGCCCGCCCGGCCAGGTCGGCCTCGGTGAGCGGCTCCGCCTCCATATCCGCCATCCTACGGCGGCGCGGGGACGCCTCCTAGGAGACCATGGTCGGCCGGGCGTCGCGCCCGTCCCGCTGGTCGGGGGGCTGCTCGCGCGGCTGGTCGCGGAGGCGGAGGTCGAGGTCGAGGGCCTCGAGCAGGGCCTGGAGCTCGGTCGGCTGCCAGCCCCGGACGCCGGTGGCCCGCTCCACCACCTGGGCCACCCGGCGCAGGGTCCAGCGGTCGGAGGCGAACCCGTGGGCCCGCGGCGGCTGCTGGAGGGCGCATTTGACGGCGTAGAGCTCGTCGGAGGAGAGCCGGCCGCCGGGCAGGACCAGGTCGGGCCCGCCGAGGCGCCGGCCGTGGCCGCCGAGCCCGGCGTCGTCTCCGGCCGCCGGGTCGGGCACGGCCACGAGCACGGTCGCCGAGCGGACCTCGCGCCGGCTCCGGTCGTCGCGGTCCTCGCGGTCGCGGCGGTCCCGGGCCGGGCGGCGGCGCCGGCCGACCGGCGGCAGCCAGCGGGTGGTGAGCCACCCGAGGACGGCCCCGTACACCCAGTGACCGGCCATGCCACCGGCCGCGGTCAGCGGGGTCAGGGCGAAGAAGTGCTGCTGGGACTCGGGCCAGAAGTAGAGGAGGCCGACCAGGCCGAGGCAGATGGCCGAGCCGTAGGCGATGCCGAGGCGGACGCCGCGCCAGGGCAGCATGGCGAAGGCCACCCCCATGCCGCCGCCGTTGCCGAGGAACCGCCAGACATAGCCCCAGTACCACGGGGTGTCGGGGTCGTTCAGGGCGAGCTGCCCGATGCTGGGGATGGGATCGCCCCACAGCCCGGCGAACATCAGCCCGATCCGCAGGATGTCGTAGACGCCGGTGGCGATCATGCCGGCCACCAGGCCGATCAGGGCCCGCTTGCCCCAGGCCGGGTAGCGCAGGCCGAGCAGGGTCATCACCGCGTAGGCCGGGATCACGGCGTAGTGGAACCCGTAGGGCAGCGGCACCGCCCCGGTGAGCGCCACCCCCAGCGAGGTGATGGCCGCAAACCCGAAGGCCAGGTAGAAGACCCGCGGGAACAGCGACGGGTTGGAGAGCAGCACCCGGATGGCGGCCAGCAGCTTGGCGTCCTCGGCCGCGGCCCGCCGCGCCGTCCGGCTCAGCGGCCTGGCCGGGGCCACCGGCGCCTCCTCGCGGGGACCTGGCGGCCGCTGAGGCCGCCCTGGCGGTGGGCCGGACGGCCGGCGCTGCGCGTCCAAGCTGGTGACGGTCACGTTCGCTCCGCTCCTTCGCCGAGGCTGATCGTTCGCCTCACCGACGGAGAATCCACCAGGGCCGTCCCCGATTCCCACCGGCTGGCCGTTCCCATCGGGTCCGGATCGTCGTATGGTCGCGAGCGATGAACTTTGCCTCGAACACCGCACTCTACGCGAACCCCGACCTCGTGGAGGGGGTGGACTGGGCGCGGCGGTTCCGCCGCCACGAGCTGTTCGACGACAGCCTGGCCCGCACCGGCGAGGTTGCCCACACCGCGATCATCGCCCCGCACGGGGGCGGGATCGAGCCGGGCACGTCCGAGCTCTGCCTGGCCGTCGCCGGCTACCACCCGGCGACCCTTCCCCAGACGCCGCCCGCCGGGGTCACCTACGACTACTGGATGTTCGAGGGGCTGCGGGCGAGGGACAACGACAAGCTCCACGTCACCTCCACCGGGTGCGACGACGAGATCGCCCTCTCGCTGTGCGGGGGGGCGCTGCACGCGGTGGCCCTGCACGGCTTCCTCCCCGACCCCGGGGACGACACGGACGTGCTCGTCGGGGGCGCCACGGAGGGCGTCGACGAGTCTCTGCGGCAGTCCATGCTGGACGCGCTGAACGAGGCCGGGTTCAAGGCGGTCGACGCCAACGGGGACGGGGAGCTCGACGGCGACAGCGAGTGCAACATCGTCAACCGCACCCTGCTCAAGCGGGGCGTTCAGCTGGAGCTCAGCAAACCCCTGCGGGAGTCGATGTTCGGCGAGTTCAGCCGCTCGCGCCGCAAGCACACCACCAACCAGGTGTTCTGGACCTTCGTGGCGGTGTGCCGCGACGTGCTCGACCGGGTCGAGGCGGACCGGCTCGTCCCGCCTCTCTGCCAGCCGGAACCTCAGCCGACCTTGACGATGTCGTAGCGGGCGGGCTGCGGGTCGGTGGTGCCGAAGCGGGCGTTGACCGCGTACAGGCGGCCGGCCTGGAAGGCGATCGTGGTCGGAACGTCGAAGTCGGGGTCGGCGATGGTGGTCACCACCCGGCCCCGGTCGAGCGACCGGGACAGCACGACCACGGCGATCTGGTTGAGCCGGTTCTGGACCACGAACAGCACCCGCCCGGCCAGCAGCATGCCGTCGCCGTTGGCCAGGGTGGCCCCGCCGAGGTCGACCTCGCGGGCCTTGCCGGTGCGGGGGTTGATCCGCCACAGCTTGCCCAGGTTGGACTGGACCGCCAGCAGGACCTTGCCGTCCTTGGCGGCCACGATCCCGTTGAGGTTGGGGCCCGGCGTACCCGGTGGCGCGAGCTCGAAGTCGCCACCAAGGGGCAGGGTGCGGACCTCGTCGGCGTCGGGCAGGCCGCCGTGGCGGCCGAGGGGCAGGGCATACAGCTGGGCGGCCGACGAGTCGGTGAACCAGGCGGTCCTGGAGATCACGACCACGTCGTTGACGAAGGTGGCGGCGCCGGGGGTGGCGAGCTGGTAGCTGGCCAGGTCCTCGCCGGTCCTGGCGTCGTAGACGAATGCCTTGCCGGTGGCCCCGCCGGCCACGAACAGGCGGTTGCGCTT
>DASUPQ010000335.1 GCA_036280995.1 Actinomycetota bacterium
CGGGCGCCGCGCCGCACCAGGAGACCCACGCCGCCATCCTGATCACCCAGACAACGCCAGCGCGGCGGCGTCGGCGTCACGTGGAATGCTGTGGTGACGGCGCGCCTACAGATGGCAGCATCTCCGACCCGGTCTGGGCGAGGTTGTTGGAACGCAGCCAACAACACTGCCTCGGTGCGGTCACTTCGAACGCAGATGCTGACCGTAGCGCCGGTGCCCAGCGGTCCATCCGGTTCGCGCGCTGGCACCTCCATGACCTGGATCCCGAGCATGCGGCCACGCTGCCCAGCCGGCACCTGGAGCAGCGAATGACTTCAGGGGTGTGTCGCAGTCTGCGCCACCTCGACGCTGTTGTCGTACGCAATCGACCTCAATCGTCGACATTGGGGTGTTGATGGCCTCCGATGACTCGCTTCCGCGGGGCCGTGAGGCGTATGAGCGGCGGGCGTGGGGGGATGCCTACGCGCGGTTGTCGGTCGCGGACCAGCAGAGCCCGCTGGGTGCTGAGGATCTCGGCCGCCTCGGGATGGCCGCCTATCTGACCGGTCGGGTGGAGCCTGCCGTCGGCGCCTGGGAGCGGACCTACCATGCGCTTCTGGAGGGTGGTGAGGTCGCGCGGGCGGTGCGGTGCGCGTACTGGCTCGGGGGGACGCTGATGTTGCGCGGTGAGCACGCGCGTGCCGGAGGTTGGCTGTCGCGGGCTCAGCGGGTGCTGGAGGAGGTGTCGCTGGACTGCGTGGAGCGCGGGTACCTGCGGCTTCCGGTAGGAATCCGGGCGTTGGACGGTGGTGACCCGGCCGCCGCGTACGTGGTCTTCTGTGAGGTCACCGAGATCGCAGACCGGTTCGGTGACGCCGACCTGATGGCGCTTGGCCGGATGGCGCAGGGCCGGGCGCTGGTCGCCGGAGACGACACGGCACGCGGCGTGCGCCTGCTGGACGAGGCGATGGTGGGGGTCACCGCGGGGAAGGTGTCCCCGATCGCGGCCGGGATCGTCTACTGCGCGGTGATCCTGGTCTGCCGGGACATTCTGGATGTTCGCCGCGCTCGGGAATGGACGGTGGCGTTGAGCCGCTGGTGCGCCGCCCAGCCGGACCTCAAGCCCTACCGGGGGCAGTGCCTGGTGCACCGGTCGGAGATCATGCAATTGCGCGGCGAGTGGGCCGATGCGCTGGAAGAGGTGCGGCACGCCTGCGAGCACCTGGCCGATCCGCCGGGTGACCCGGTGCTGGGCATGGCGTTCTACCAGCGGGCCGAGCTGCTGCGGCTGCGGGGGGAGTTGGACCGGGCGGAAGATGCCTACCGGCAGGCCAACGGTTGTGGGCACTCGGCGCAGCCAGGGCTGGCGCTGCTGCGGCTGGCCCAGGGCCGCATCGAGGCCGCACTGGCGGCGATCCGGCGGGTGGTCGACGAGACCGAGCACTCCCAGGAGCGGTTCAGGGTGCTGGCGGCGTACGCCGAAATCGCGCTGGCGGCCGGTGACGCCGGCGACGCCCGTGCGGCAACCGAGGAGCTGGAGCAGATCGCCGCGGGGTTCGACTCGACCTACCTGCGGGCGGTGGTCGGCTACGTCCGCGGCTGTGTGCTGCTGGCCGAGGGGGATGCACGGGCGGCCGCGGCCGCGCTGCGGCGCGCGTGGGTGGCCTGGCAGGAGCTGGACGCCCCGTACGAGGCGGCGCGGGTGCGGCTGCGCATGGCGCGGGCGTGCCGGGAGCTGGGCGACCACGACTCGGCCGAGATGGAGCTGGACGCCGCCGGTCGGGTCCTCGAGCAGTTGGGCGCCGCCCCGGCACTGGCCGAGGTGCGGGCGCTGGCGTCGGCCGGGAGCGCCCCGCCGCGGACCGCGGGCGGTCTGACCCCGCGGGAGCTGGAGGTGCTGCGCCTGGTGGCCACCGGCGCCAGCAACCGGGAGATCGCCGACGTGCTGGTGATCAGCGACAAGACGGTCGCCCGCCACGTGGCCAACATGTTCACCAAGCTCGACGTCTCCTCCCGGGCGGCGGCCACCGCCTTCGCCTACGAGCACGACCTGGTGTAGCGCTCCCGTGTAACGCCTGCCCGGCCGGCGGGAGACCATCGGCCCTTCTGGACCGGCCCGCCGAAGACCCTCCTGAACAGCACCGCCCGCCGCCTCTACATGAATTTGCCCATGGGCGGCGTGGACAGTTGGTCGATCCGGGCGATGCGCCAGCAGGCCCGGAGGCCGACAGTTAGCTCGTTGCCAGCAGAGAACCACCCTCGTCGCAGCTAGGGAGGCGGAGCCATGACCACCCAGACACCGACCCAAGACCAGATCCGCGGCGCGTGGGACGCTGTCGCCGCCGGCTTCGACGAATTCGTGACCCCCCAGACGCTCCGGCTCGGGGAGAAAATCGTCGGCCGGCTCGGGCTGAAGCCCGGCATGCGGTTCCTGGACGTGGCGACCGGCAGCGGCGCGCTCGCGCTCCCCGCGGCCCGCCTGGGCGCCCAGGTGGTGGCCGTGGACATCGCCCCGACGATGATCGAGCGGCTCCGCACCCGCGCGGACGTCGAAGGGCTGCCGGACCTCGACGGCCAGGTCATGAACGGCCAGGCGCTCGGGCTCGACGATGCCACCTTCGACGTATCCGCGTCGCTCAACGGCGTCTCGCTCTTCCCGGACCTGACCGGTGGCCTGGCCGAGATGGTCCGGGTCACCAAGCCGGGCGGCCGGGTGCTCATCGCCGCGTTCGGCCCGCTGCCGAAGGCGGAGTTCATCGCGCTGTTCTTCGGCGCGCTGCGGGCGGTCGTGCCCGACTCCACTCCCCCACCGCCGCTGCCGTTCCAGGTCGCCGACCCCGACGTGCTGCGCCACCGGCTCACCGAGGCGGGCCTGACCGGCGTGACCGTCGAGCAGGTCACGTGGGAGACACGGTTCGAGTCCAGCACGCACTTCTGGAATCTGGTCCTGTCCAGCAACCCCATCGCGGTGCGGATGACCGCGGACCTGACCGCGGAGCAGACGGCCGACGTGCGACAGGTGCTGGACGGGATGCTCCGGGAGCGCTCCGGCGGGACGCCCGGCGCCGTCCTGCACGCGGAGGTCAACATCGGCATCGGCACGAAGTGATCCCTCCGGCCCCACCGGCGCGATCACCTCTCAGGAGAGGAGTGGGAACATGTCGCGCAACACGACAACAACGACCGGGCTCCAGGCCGCGCTGCTGGCGGTGACGCCGGTGCTGCTGCTGGCCGCGCTCGTGTGGCATCACCCGGACCTGGGGCCGGCCGATCGCGGCGCCGCTGGAGCGGTGCGCGAGGTTGCTCGGGGTCGACCTGGCGACGGCCTGTGAACTGGCCGCCGGAGTCGAGCCGTACATCAGAGCGGACGGCACGTGGTGCTGGGCGGGGAGCTCATCCGGGGTGCGTTCGGGGCGGCCGCCGAGGTCGGCCATATGGTCCTGGTGCCCGACGGACGGCCATGCGGGTGCGGTAACCGCGGCTGCTGGGAGCAGTACGCCAGCGGCCGCGCCTTGGTCACCGAGGCACGCGAGCGGGCCGCCAATCCCCCACCTCGGCCCGCCTGCTGCTCGAGCTCGCCAACGGGCAGGCCGGCTCCATCACCGGACCCATGGTGACCATGGGCGCCGTCGCCGGCGACCCGGTGGCCCTCGAGTCGTTCCGGGCCGTCGGAGGCTGGCTTGGCCATGGCATGGCGGATCTCGCCGCGGTCCTGGACCCGCGGGTCTTCATCATCGGCGGTGGCGTGTC
The DNA here is from genome assembly GCA_036280995.1 of Actinomycetota bacterium. Lineage (NCBI taxonomy): Bacteria > Bacillati > Actinomycetota > Actinomycetota bacterium. The sequence goes on from DASUPQ010000335.1 coordinate 3,730, forward strand.
CGAGGCCGGCGAGCTGCTGGTCGACCCGGCCCGGGAGACCTTCGAGGCCATGCTGACCGCCCGCGACCACCGGCCCACCGCCGCGGTCCGGGTGGCCCAGCTGGGCCAGGACGCCGGCCTGATCGGCGCCGCCGACCTGGCCCGGATGTAACCCGCGACCTCGCCTGCGGCGCTGGGATCACCTGTCGATCGAGGCAGAGGACAACTGCTGGGCTCCACCCGCGTCTTCACGACGGCCGGCTTGCGCGCCACCAGCGCGGCCGGCGCCAGCAGCCACTGCGCCCACGCGCCCTGGTGCCGAAGCGGCACGGGGTGGGTGAGCACCTGGTCGCCCGCTGCCAGGCCCCTCACGTCCTCGCCGACCGCGGCGACGACACCCGCTGCCTCGACGCCGAGCGCCAGCGGCGGTCGGCGGCCAACGTCCCAGTCGCCTGTCCGGACGAACTCGTCCCAGTTGGCGACCCCTGCCGCGTGCACCGAGATCACGACCTC
>DASUPQ010000336.1 GCA_036280995.1 Actinomycetota bacterium
TGTCGGCGGACGTCGACCAGCCGGGTGCGTACTCCGCCGAGATCGGTGCCAGCACCGATACGCCGTACCCCGTGGCCGAGGTGCCGGTGTCGATGGACGTCACTGCACCGAGGTCGTGGGGCAAGCTAGTCGGCACGGTCACCTCAGCGGACGGTGACCCACTGGAGGGCGCCATCGTGCAGCTGAACGGTGGCCGCGGGTACAGCGCGACGCTGGTCACCGAGGACGACGGTACGTACGCGTACTGGGTCGACTCGAGGTTCAGCCCACTCCGGCTGGTCGTCTCGCTCGAGGGCTACGTGCCCGAGTCGGCGACGGCCCGTCTCAAGGCTGGACAGACGGTCAGGAGGGACTTCTCTCTCGACCCGCTCCCGTAGCGCGCGCCCACTAGGAGGTGACACACGTGAGGCCCGTCCCGCAAGGGGCGGGCCTCACGCCGCTGGGTCGACATCGGGCGCCTAGCGTCCCTCCACGACCTCGATCAGCTGGTCGGCGACCAGGCCGTGCGACTCGCGGTGCACGGTGGCCGCGGCCTCGGGGTCGGGTGCCTCGACGAGGCAGAAGATCTTGCCGTCCGCCTCCGAGACCCAGTAGCTCCGGTACTCGACGCCGTGTTGTTCCTGGATCTTCAGGTCCATCTCATGTGCACCGGCGACGTCGGCAGCGGTCGTCCCGGTCGGAATGTTCTCGTGGATGTCCATGTACAAAGGCATTGCGGGCTCCTTCTGCTCGCTACGGTCTGTGTCACGATCAGTGTCATGTCGTGGCGACCGGCCGGCCATGACTCGGGCACCGGCGTACCTGACCCGGACCCCGCGCCGGCCTTGTCCGCCGCGCTCGACCGGCTGCGGTTGAGCGGCGCGATCTTCCTGCGCGGCGAGTACACCGAGGGGTGGGCCTATGAGTCCATTCCCGCGAAGGACGCGGCCGCGATCCTGGCTCCCGGCTCGGAGCGCGTCGTCCTCTTCCACGTCGTGGCCGAGGGCCGGTGTTGGATCACGGTCGGCGGCGGGGAGGTCCTGTGGGCCGACAGCGGCGACGTGATCGTCCTGCCGTACGGCGACACCCACCAGATGGGCGGCACGAACGACGCGGCCACGGTGCCCGTCGCGACGCTCATCGACAACCCACCCTGGGCCGAGATGCCGGTGATCCGCCACGGTGAGGGCGGAGCCGCCACCCACCTCGTGTGCGGGTACCTGAACTCGGACGACCCGCTCTTCGACCCCACACTGAGGGCGCTGCCACCGGTGTTCGTGGTGAGCCCGCCGTCGGGCGCGGCGCGGTTGTTCGTCCGCGCCAGCGTGGACTATGCGGTGCAGCAGACCGCGCAGGTGGCCGCGGACCGGTTCGAGGTGCCGACCCACGTCCCGGAGCTGCTGGTACGAGAGGTGCTCAAGCTGCACCTGGCCAGCGCGCCGGCCGCCGAGAGCGGTTGGCTGGGCGCCTTGCAGGACCCGGTGATCGCCCCCGCAGTCGCGTGCATGCACACCCGGCCCGACCGCAAGTGGACGGTCGCCGAGCTGGCCGAGGCCACCAACGTGTCGGTGTCGGTCCTCGACGAGCGTTTCCGCACCGTTCTCGGCCTGCCGCCGATCCGCTACCTCACCGGCTGGCGGATGCACGTCGCCCGCGACCTCCTCGGGAGCACCGACCTGGGGGTCGCCGCGGTGGCTCGACGCGTCGGCTACGAGTCAGAGGAGGCATTCAGCCGCGCGTTCAAGCGAGCCCACGGCCAGGCGCCGAGCCGCTGGCGCAGGGGAGCGGTCGTCGAGTCGGCCCCCGAGGGCGTTGGTCGGCCTACGTCCTCCGGTGGAAGGTGAGATCCCCGCCTGGTTGCCGGTGGGGGTTGTAGCGGGGGTCGTGGGCGCGGTGGTGGTGCCAGGAGCAGAGCAGGAGGCCGTCGGCGAGGTCGGTGGCGCCGCCGGCGGCCCAGGGCACTCCGGCGTGGTGTGCTTCGCACCAGGCGGCGGGGATCTCGCAGCCCTCGGCGCGGCAGTGGACGTCGCGGACCGCCATCGCCTTGCGCTGGGCCGGGCTGAACAGCCGACGCTTGCGGCCCAGGTCGAGGACCTCGGAGTCCCCGCCCAGCACGGCCGGGATCAGGTGCGCGGTGCACGCGAGTCGGCGGGCTTCGGCGGCGGTGATCGGCTGGTCGCCGACCAGCGCCACCCCGATCCCGGACAGCAGGGCCTGGAGGTCGAGGGTGATGATCACGGTGGTGGCGTCCCCGCCGTGCAGCGGCATCCGGTGCGGGTCGACCGACTCCAAGAACGCGGTGAAGGCGTGGCCCAGCTGCTGGTCGTAGGGCCGCCGGTCGGTGACAGATTCGCCGTTGGCGGGGGTGCGGCGGGGGCTCGTGAACGCCTCCAGGTATGTGAACAGCCGGCCCGCGGCGGCATCGGAGATCCGGATCCGCAGGTCGGTGGTGCC
>DASUPQ010000337.1 GCA_036280995.1 Actinomycetota bacterium
AGGATGTGCTCGCCCCCGGTCCCCGCGAGCTGTGGCTGGCCACCGCGGGGCCCGAGCTCCTTGACGTGGTCCCCGCGTAGCGGCGCAGCTTCTTCTTGTCTTGCTACAAGGTGCTTGTGGACGATAAGCGGCTGAGCCTGACCCGGGCTGCGAGCAGTCTCGTGGTGGGAGCCTTGTTCTCCCACCACGCCCAGCCGCAAGCGTCCCACCAACCAGCCAAGCTCGGCTCCTGAGCCGGCCAGGGCCGGCAGTTGATCAGTTCGGCCGGCTTTGTTGGCGCTGTCGCTTGCTCCTGGTGCTCGCTTGGCAGGCCACGGTGTTCACCGTCCCCCGGGTCCCCGGGCAGAGCCGACCGCCCGGCCAGGCATCCAGGAGGGATCTGGCTTTTGGTGAGGACACGACCTGGGCTCAGACAGCCTCGGCGAGGGTTGCCGGGCGGTGCCACAGCCGCCAGGTACGGTGCTGACCGACGATCCCGCAGCGCCAACCCTCGAGGAAGGCCCGTCATGGCCAAGCTGCGCTAGGTGTTGACGGCTATATCGCCGACGAGGACGGCAAGTTCGACTGGGCGGTACCAGACAAGGAGGCCTTCTCCATCGACGACCTGGAGCGGCCGGTCGGCACTACCTGTAGGGCGCCGGCTGGAGGAGCTGATGGCCGTCTGGGAGACCGACCCGGCCGCCGCGGCCAGTCACCGGCCGCGCGGGCGGTCCACAGATCGGGCCGGCGGCCGACAAGGTCGTGTCCTCCCCGACGCTGGCGGCGGCCTCCCCACCAGGACGCGGATCGAGCGGGACTTCGACCCCGAGCGCTCCGGCACCTGAAGGCGGCAGCCGAGCGGGACTCACCGTGGCCGTCCCCCCTGGGCGCCCTGCCATCACCGCCGGGCTGGGGGCGAGGTCCACCTGTTCCTCTGGCCCGTGGTGGTCGGCGGGGCAAGCACTTCTTCCCCGACCGGGCCCGGCTCCAGCTCGAACTGCTGGACGAGCGCCGGGTCGGCAACGGCGTGGGGTAGCTGCGCTACCGCACCAGACATGAGCACACGACAGCACCCCCTCCCCCATCGAAGTCAAGGCCGAGGGACTTTGTCTACCTCCTCAAGGCCGGCCCTGCGGCCCGGCAGCAACACGACGGTCACCGCCAGCTCCTCAGTCCACTCGGCAGCGAGCGACCGGATCCCCGATGAGTCGGGCAGGCGGCGGCGCTCAGGCGCGCTGACGTTCCTCCCGCTGCCGGACCAGCTCCTCAACCGCGCTGGGGAGGGTCGTCTCGAAGTCGATCAGCTTCGCCCACGTCGGCACGACGACGATCCGGACCATGCCGTCGTAGAGCGACCGCACCTCGGCCTCCCACTCGGCCCGTTGCTCGGGTGTCATCGTGTAGGTGCCGTTCATCTCAAGGTACTCGTCCGGGATGCCCTCGACGACGTCCAGCTCGGCCCGTCCGCGGATGAGCAGGATGCGCGGCGGGTGCACTTCGGTGTCGATGGTCAGGGCGACCGCCGGGTTGTGTCGCAGAGCCGGGACCTTCGCGGCGTTCTTCGCGGTGCACATGACGATCGCCGATCCATTCCATGTGAACCCGATCGGGATGGACCGCGGCGTGCCGTCCTTGGCGACGTAGGCCAGGCGGGTCAAGTCGCGGGCCAGGAGCTCCTGGCTGATCGGACGGTTCAGGACGTCGGTGATCTCGCTTGACTGCACGGTCAGCCGCCCCTTCCAACTGTCGTTCCTGGGCCACACTGGGGCCACACCCTACCCGAATCCTACGGACACACCGGGCAACGACGGCCACTCGACATCGCAGTTCAGGAGCCCTTGTCGGCCAGCATCACTGGTCGTCCGACCACCCCGGTTCTCTCTCGCACGGAGGAAGCCAGGGGTTCAAATCCCCTCACCTCCACCCCACCCTGATGACCAGCGGCAACGCTGGTCATCGTCGTGTCCAGGGTCGGTGGAACGGGGCCGCATAACGGATGGAGAACTCCTGACTGTGCTCGTTCTGCGGCATGGATCACCATGCTGCTCCCGGCTCGCTGCCCCGCTCCTTCGAGCGGCATCGCGGCGCCCGCACCGGCGTCATGAGCACCTTGATCGCCTCGGCGGCGAAGACGGCGTCGAACGCGGCCGTGAACCTCGCGTCCCGATCGCGGACCAGAAACCGGAACCGGCCGGCGCAGCCGTCAAGGGCCATAAGAAGATTGCGGGCCTGCTGCGTCACCCATGCTCTCCCCGGATGCGGCGTCACTCCCAGCACGTGGACCCGGCGGGAGACGACCTCGATCACGAACAGCACGTACGGGCGTTTGAGGAACACGGTGTCCACGGTGCAGAAGTCCACCGCCAGCACGCTCTCGGCCTGGGCCCGGAGGAACTGCCGCCAGGAGACCGACGGCCGGATCGGTGCCGGGTCGACACCGGCGCGTTGCAGGATGGCCCAGACGGTGCTGGCCCCAATCGTGTACCCGAGCCGGCACAGCTCGCCGTGGATGCGGCGGTAGCCCAGGTCGGGTTCTCCCTGGCCAGCCGCAGCACCAGATCGTGGAGCTCCAGCGCCACGCCTGGACGACCACGCCGGTGTGGGTAGATCCACCGGTGCCGGACCAGGTCGCGATGCCATCGCAGCAGCATGGTCGGCTGCACCAGCAACCCGCGCCACCCAGCCCGGGGCAGCAGCCGTGCCAGCCCAGCCAGCACCGCGCGGTCGGCCCAGTCCAATCGGGGTCGGGCCACCTGCCGGCGGAGCACCGCGACCTCGTGCCGCAACACCAGCAGCTCGCGTTGTTGGTGGCCGAGCGCCGTGCCAGCAGCATCAGCCATCCCAGCAGCTGGCAGAAGATCAGATAGAGCAGTCGTAGCGCCATCCATCGATCATCGGCGCCAGCGCCGGCCCCCGGCGGCCCCGCAGCTCAGAGCCTACGGTCGACTTTCTGGCACCAACAGGCCGTCAAGGCCAGCCAGGGCCAGCCCTACCGGTACCCGCTGACCCTGCGGCTGGTCCGCGAGCATCGTTGATCCGCTGATCGACACAAGCCGGAGTGACCGGGCCAACCGGCCGGCAGCATGCTGGATCTCTGTCGGCACCGGCACGGTCCCGCCGGCACGGCGGCTGGTGGACGCCCGAGGCCCCGCAGAGTTTGCGGGGCCTCGGCACTTGCATGGTATGCGGGCTTACGGTAGCACCGCCTCGACCGGGGTCGGACCAGGTCAGCCGGCAGACAGGGGTCAAGCCTGCCGCCATCGCGGCGCCAAGCTCCCAGCAGGCCTGGAGGTCCTCCCGGCTCGGGTCGCCGAGCACGGCCACCGGGGCCTGGGCGCGGCGCCATCCCAGGCCCCGGGTGATCGCCTCGACCGCCCGCACGGCCCCGGTGGTGTCGCTGTCGCCGTGGACGTACAGCCCATAGGGCCGCCGCACGGTCGCCTCCAGACAGGGGTAGTAGATCTGGTCGAGGAAGTGCTTGAGCGCGCCCGACATGTACCCGAGGTTGGCCGGCGTGCCGAGCAGGTAGCCGTCGGCGCCCAGCACGTCGATCGCAGTGGCGACCAGGGCCGGGCGGGCCAGGACCGTGACGTCCTGGATCGTCTCGTCGCGGGCGCCCGAAAGCACCGCCTCCAAGAGCGCCTGCAGCCGCGGCGAGGTGGTGTGGTGGACGACAAGCAGCCTGGCCATCGCCGTGCAGGGTGGCGTGCCCGCCGACCAAGCGCAACGGCCATCCAACACTGTCGGTGAGCAGTGCCAAGAGCTACCCACTTAGCCGGGCGGCACCGTCCGGGCGTAGCGGTCCAGCCGCTCCAGCTCCTCGGCATACAGCCGCCGCAGCACCCGCGGCGCGAACAGCCGCTCGACCAACCCGCCGACCCCACCCGCGCCCTGCCAGCGCGTCTCCACCCGCACCCGACAACCCGACCCCTCCGGGGTCACGACCCAAGTCGTCACCATCGAGGTGCGCTCGTCGGACTCGGTCAGCACCCGGCCAGGGTCCGGCTCGGCGACCCGCATCCGGAAGCTGCGGGCCCGCCCGCCGGTGGTCATCCGGAAGCTGTGCACCGTGCCGGCACCCACGCCGCCCTCCTCGACCCGGAACTGTGAGAACGCTGGCGGCAAGAAGCGCGGATGGTGGCGGTCGAAGTCGGCGATCAAGCGGTAGACCAGGTCGGCCGGCGCGCCGACCGCCTGCTCGGCCATCACCCGCAACTCGCTCACCCGCCCGCCCAGGCGCCTGCCTGGCGGAGGAAGGCGGCGGTGTCCACCACCACCCGGGTGAGGTGGCCGCTGGCCACCGTCCGGGCGCCGGCGACCGCGGCGACCGTCGCCCGCTCGGCCAGGGCCAGCACCCGCGGGGTAGCCAGCATCGGCACCTCGCCGCTGCCGATCGCGGCGGCGGTGTCGGCCTCGGTCACGGTGTGCCGGAAGGCCGCCTGAAGGCCCGGCTCCAGCGTCATGGCCCAACCCTACCCTGCAAGACCACCACTCGACGCTGGGCTGCCGCAGGCCATCACGAGGGCTGTCTGCTCACCCGGCCGTGCCTTCTCCTGGAGGTTCACCCATCGCCGTAGCTGCTCATAGCCGCGTCGCCGGCAGACCCTCCTGGCTCCTGGGGCGCCCGGAGCTCCTCGAGCCCTCCTGGCCCGGACAGGGACGACCGGTTACCAGCGGGGCGGCCGCCAGCCGGCCCGGCCCCGGCGGCCGAACGCGAAGAAGAAGACGATCCACCGCAGCGGCCAGGGGAAGAACCAGAAGCCGCGGGTGAGTACGGCAAGGAGAATGACGCCGGTCACGACCATCACCAGCGGCACCAGCCAGGCGGCCTCTGGCGGGAGGACGGAGGGCTGGCGCGAGGGCGGCCCGGGCGGCTGCTGGCCGCGTTCCTGGCTGGCCCGCCACTCGGGCGGCAGGTCGACGACCAGCCGGTCCAGCTCGCCGCGGGTGCGGGCGGCGAGAGCGGTGCCGAGCCGCTCGTCGGTCTCCTCCAGGGTGAGGTAGCCGGCGGCGTGGGCCTCCTTGAGCAGGTCGGCGGTGCGGTTGCGGTCGGCGTCCCCGACCCGGTAGCCGCCAGCCCCCTGCAGTTCGCTGCCCATAGGTCCTCCCCATTCTGCCTTCAGTGTAAGTGTGTAAGCACAGACGTCAACCACAGCGCTGCGGGATTCCGGCGGCCGACAAGGTGCGACGACCACACCCGGCTGGCCGACCAGTTGCCCGACCCGACCCGCCAGCGAGCCTGGGCCGAGCGGGACGCCGAGCGGCGTCGCTCTTGGCTCGAAGAGCTGGCTGCGACTCGGTCGAGGTGGAGATCGAGGGCGTTGGCACGTACACAAACATGGTGGGCGGTATGCGCTGCCCTGGCCGCACCGGACGAAGCGTAGGCTTGGATGTGCCGCACCGTTGGACGTTCGGCCAGGAAGGGGATGCGGTGCCGCCTGCCTCGTCGCATCAGAAGGCGCTCAACGAGCTGGAGAAGGTGTTTGGCTCGCGGTTCAGCGTCGCCCAGAGCATCCGGGAGCACCATAGCCGTGACGAGTCGGTGCTGGCGCCGGCCCTTCCGGACTGCGTGATCTTCCCCCGAACGACCGCGGAGGTGGCCGCCGCCCTTGCCGTCTGCTCCCGCTACGCCCTGCCCGTGATCCCATTCGGTGCCGGCAGCTCGCTGGAGGGCCAGGTCCTCGCGACCGTCGGCGGGGTGGCGCTGTCGACGACGGAGATGCAGCGCATCGTGCAGGTCAATCAGGAAGACCTCGATGTTGTCGTCCAGCCAGGCGTCACGCGGGGGCAACTGAACGCGGTCCTCCAGCGGCAGGGACTCTTCTTCAGCGTGGATCCGGGCGCCGACGCCACGATCGGTGGGATGCTCGCCACCCGGGCCTCCGGCACGACCACCGTCATGTACGGGACGATGAAGGACAACGTGCTGGGCCTAGAGGTGGTTCTGCCCGATGGCCGCGTGATCCGCACGGGGACCCGGGCTCGCAAGTCATCGGCCGGCTACGACCTCACCAGGCTGTTCGTCGGCTCCGAAGGCACGCTGGGCGTGATCACCGAGGCGACGCTTCGGCTGCGGGGCATCCCGGAGGAGATCTCGGCGGGGGTGTGCGCGTTCGACTCCATCGGGGATGCCGTGGCCTCGGTCATCCAGATCCTCCAGATGGGTGTTCCGGTGGCTCGCGTGGAGTTGCTGAACGAGTCCGCGATCGGGGCCATCAACTCCTACGAGGACCTCTCCTACCAGGTCGCCCCGACCCTGTTCTTCGAGTTCCACGGATCACCCGGCGGCGTCCGAGACGCCGTGGACAGCGTCGCGGCCGTCACCTCGTCCAACGCCGGCTCCAAGCTGCAGTGGGAGATCGGCCGGGAGGGTCGTGATCGTCTCTGGCGGGCGCGCCACAATGCGTACTTCGCATCGCTTGCGTTGCGTCCCAACTGCAGGGCGTTGACGACCGACGTGTGCGTGCCGATCTCCTGCCTTCGCGCATGCATCGAGCAAACCGAAGCGGATCTGGCCGACCTGGGCATGCCGAGCACGATCGTGGGTCACATCGGCGATGGGAACTTCCACGTCATCCTGCTGCTGGACCCCTCGGACCCCAAGGAGCTGGACGAGGCGCATGACTTCTACGACCGCCTGATCGACCGGGCGCTTGAGATGGGCGGGACCTGCACCGGCGAGCATGGGATCGGCCTTGGGAAGAAGCGCTACCTGGTCAAGGAGCTGGGCGAGGCGACAGAGGTGATGCGCGCGATCAAGCGGGCGCTGGACCCAACCGGCGTCATGAACCCCGGCAAGGTGCTGTAGCCCGTGGGGTGCGGAAATTCGTTCGTGCAGCCCGCCGATACTCATGCAGCAGCCGCCCATCAGGTCGCAGCGGTGCCCGGGTCGTTCCGGTGCCTCAAGTCGGAGGGCTCGGTGTGGACGATGCTGGTCGTAGTGCTTGGTGTAGCCCTCAGGACCTGCTCCAGATGCTCTCGGCCGACCATCGCAGCCAGTCCACTCACTCGGCGCGGACCGTGCCGATCCATCGCTCGGCGACGGCGTTCGCGTTGGCCGCCTGCACGGCGTGAGCACCACCTCGGCCTCCCCTGACCGGAACACGTCGTGAAGGCGCGGCAGAACTTCGCATCGTCCCCGCTCCTCCAACGTCAGCAGAAGATTACGGGCCTGCTGGGCGACCCAACCGCCTTCGGGGTTGGCGGTCACGCCGCCCAAGTGGACGTGTCGGGTGTCGAGTTCGAAAACGAACAGCCCATATAGCCGTCGCAGCCAGATGGTGTCGACGGTGAAGAAGTCGCAGGCGACGAGGGCGGCGGCCTGCTCGCGCAGGAATGCTCGCCACGTGGTGGTGGCCCGCCGTGGGGCCGGGTCCAGCCCGTAGCGGTGGAGCATGGAACGGATCGCGGTGGCCGAGACCTGCACGCCGAGTCGAAGGAGCTCACGCTTGATGCGCTGGTAGCCCCCAGCGCGGGTTCTCGCTGGCCAGGCGGATGATCAGTTGCTGGACGTCGGCATCCAGCTGCGGCCGGCCCGATGCACGGTGGGGAGCAGGATGGCCTCCGCAGTGGCGTTGACGGCAGTGCAACGCTACCGAGCTGCTGGGCGAACCTGCAGCTCACAGGCCGTATGGGGGTTTCCGTACCTACGGGCGGGGACAACCCGGACTGTTACCGCCCTAATTCGGTGAGGATCGGAGGCCAGCGGTCCCGCCATGGCGCCGCCGTCTCGAACGCCGCCGAGGCCCGCAACACCAGGGCATCGTCCAGCCGCCGGCCCACGATCTGCAGCCCGACGGGCAGGCCGTCCTCGGTGAACCCGGCCGGGACCGTCGCCGCCGGCTGACCGGTGAAGTTGAACGGGAAGGTGAACGACAGCCAGTAGAACGCATCCACCTCGCGCCCATCGATGGTCGCCGGCCCCTGCAATCCGTGCTCGAACGGCGCAACAGCAAGCGTCGGGGTCAGGAGCAGGTCGTAGGAGCGGAAGAACCGCCAC
>DASUPQ010000338.1 GCA_036280995.1 Actinomycetota bacterium
ATCCGGGTCGGGAACAGCGTGAGGTGGGCAGTTTGACTGGGGCGGTCGCCTCCTAAAATGTAACGGAGGCGCGCAATGGTTCCCTCAGCACGGTTGGAAATCGTGCGTAGAGCGCAAAGGCATAAGGGAGCCTGACTGCGAGACTGACAAGTCGAGCAGGGACGAAAGTCGGCCTTAGTGATCCGGCGGTGGAGAGTGGAATCGCCGTCGCTCAACGGATAAAAGGTACTCCGGGGATAACAGGCTCATCCTTCCCAAGAGTCCACATCGACGGAAGGGTTTGGCACCTCGATGTCGGCTCGTCGCATCCTGGGGCTGGAGTAGGTCCCAAGGGTTGGGCTGTTCGCCCATTAAAGCGGTACGCGAGCTGGGTTTAGAACGTCGTGAGACAGTGAATATCGCGCTGTCTGTAAATTCGGCTAAATGCTGGAAACTCCGGATGCATCCTGCGGTACCTCCGCTGTCACACTCGAACGGTAACGTTCGAGGACATTGGAGGTGACAAACCGACAGGTGGGTGGTCCAAGTGACCGCGCCGGACAATCAGCAGGAAAGGCTGGACGACTACCTAGCGGGATACGTCGACGGGGAAGGAAGCTTCCACGTCGCGGTCCAACGGAACCCGTCCACACGGTTCGGCTGGCAACTCGTTCCTGAGTTCCACGTCAGCCAGAACCCTGAGCGAGCTTCGATCCTCGAGCTCTTGCGAGCCAGACTCGGCTGCGGCCGGATCCGGCGGAACGCTCGAGCCGGTGGTCGGGACAGGTCGCTCGTCTACGTGGTACGGAACCGCAACGATCTTCTGACGAAGGTCATCCCGTTCTTTCGAGCCCACCCCATCCTCAGCGAGAAGCGCCTCGAGTTCGAGACCTTCGCCGTGATCGTGACGGCGATGGAGAACCGGGAGCATCTCTCGCCGGAGGGGTTCCATCGGCTCCTCGACCTCGCCGTCAGCATGAACGGTGGAGGCAAGGTACCGAAGGCTCGATTGGTCATCCAGAATCCTCAGAGGCCATACGCCGAACACGGGCATTAGCCCGTGAAGAGATGGTCCGACCCCCATGGCGACATGGGGAGCCAGGCGGAACAGAAACGACCTGGCCGCCGGGTGGCGCACCAAGGCCCACCCGGAGGTAACAGAAGTGTCGGTCCCTATCCTCCGTGGGCGTAGGAGATTTGAGGAGAGCTGTCCCTAGTACGAGAGGACCGGGACGGACGAACCTCTGGTGTGTGAGTTGTCGTGCCAACGGCATTGCTCATTGGCCACGTTCGGAAGGGATAAGCGCTGAAGGCATATAAGCGCGAAGCTCGCTCCAAGATGAGATCTCCCACAGGGTTGACCTGGTAAGGCCCCCGGCTAGACGACCGGGTTGATAGGCCGGAAGTGGAAGCACAGCAATGTGTGGAGCTGACCGGTACTAATAGGCCGAGGACTTGGCAACTACTTTCTTGTTGCACGCGCTCGCTGTGTAGTTCTGGAGGTTTCCGGTGTACCGGAGGCTCCAGAGCGTTTCGGTGGCCATAGCGGAGGGGAGACACCCGGTCCCATACCGAACCCGGAAGTTAAGCCCTCCAGCGCCGATGGTACTGCCCGGGAAGCTGGGTGGGAGAGTAGGTCGCCGCCGAGACTCTTCACGAAGCGCCGCCCCAGAGGCGGCGCTTCGTCGTTCCCGGGGTCGTCCGCGATCCCGGCGTGCGCGTTCCCGCCGGTTCCGGCAAGATGCGGCCCGTGGAGGACAACCAACCAAACCCGGGCCGCCCGCCCCGCCGGCCAGCCCCGCCGGGTCGACGCTCCGGAGGCGGCCAGCGCCGCGACCCGACGCCCCGCCGTGCCGGCCCGGAGCGGCCGGTTCGCGGTCGCGAGGGCCGACCGGCCCGCACGGGGTCGGGGGCTGGGTCCGGTGGCCGCAACACCGCTGGCCATGGCCGTGGCCGGGGCCGTGGCGTCGGCACCGATGGCGGTGGCGGCGCGCGTTCTGCAGGTCGCGACGGTGGGCCGCCGCGGGGTGGTGCCGGCGACCGTCGACCCCGTCCATCGGCGGCGCGCGCCCCTCGCGGGGATGGTGCGGCGGCGGGGATCGAGGAGCTGGGCGTCGGGGTCGGCGAGGTGCTGCCGGCCGAGGCGCTGGACGAGCTGCGGGAGACGGCGCGACCCCATGCGTTCGCGGACGCCGCCAGGGCGCTCGCCGAGGCGGTGGTGGCGCTGGCCGAGGAGGGGGATCCGGAGGCGGCGGTGCGGGCCGCTCGGGCGGCCAAGCGGGCGGCGCCGCGGGCGGCCAGCGTGCGGGAGGCGCTGGGGATCGCGCTGTACCAGGCGGGCGACTTCCGCGCCGCCCGGACGGAGCTGGCCGCGGCCCAGCGCATCTCGGGCCGGGGGGACCTGGACGCGATGCTGGCCGACATCGAACGGGGGCTGGAGCGGCCGGAGCGGGCGATCGCCATCTTCGAGCGCAGCGACCGGGCCAGGATGGAACCGGACACGGCGGCCGAGCTGCTGCTGGTGGCCGCCTCGGCCTACGGCGACCTGGGCCAGCCCGGCGCCGGGGTGGCCCTGATCCGGCGCCATGCCCGCTGGCCGGCCGAGCTGGCCGACCACCACCTGCGCCTGGCCTACGCCGAGGGCGCCCTGGCCGAGCAGGCCGGCGATCCCGCCCGGGCCCGGGCCGCGTTCACCCGCGTCGTCCAGGCCGACCCCGACTTCCACGACGCCGCCGACCGCCTCGAGCGCCTGGAGGCCTCCGGCGGACCAGCCGGGACCGCTGGCGGCACCTAGGGGGACCGTTGCCGCCGCCCAACGCCGACACCGTCTTCGTGCGCTGCTAGCCGTCGCCGGCGGCGCGCTGGCGCTGCTGGATCCA
>DASUPQ010000339.1 GCA_036280995.1 Actinomycetota bacterium
CGGCAAGCCGACCAGCAAGTCGAAGACTATCTACAGGCGAAGCTGGCGGTTGAGCGGACACGCAATTCCATCAGCATCATGCAACAGCAGCTGGACGGCGTCCGCAGCCAGCTGACGGACGCCCGGGCCAGCATCGCCGCCCGCGCAGCGGTTGCCTATGTCCAGGGCCCGGCCAACGACCTCGCCTCGCTGCTCGCCGCCGGTGATCCCACCGATGCCCTGGAGCGGGCACAACTGCTCGATCTGCTGGCGACGCATGACGCCGATCAGGTCCTGGCCGCACGGGCCATCGAGCGTTCGGCGCAGGCCCGGACGAACGAGCTGGCCACAGTCGAGCGCAAGCAGGCGGCGATCCTCGATCAGATGGCGGCGCGGAAGGCCAGGATCGAGCAGCTGGTCGTCCAGACCGAGCAGACCCTGGCGGAGCTACGAGCGGCCGAGCGCCGCCGGGCCGCGGCAGTTAACCGGCCGGCGGCCACGGCGCCTTCAGCGGGCAGCCCCGCCTCCCCTCCTCCACTCAAGGCAGTCAGCGGCAGCGTGGGGGCGGTGATCCGCTATGCCTACGCCCAGCTCGGGAAGCCCTACCAATGGGGCGCGACCGGGCCCGGCTCCTTTGACTGCTCCGGGCTGACCTTGATGGCGTGGGCGCAGGCGGGTGTGTCGCTGCCGCACTCCAGCCGAGCGCAGATCGGTATCGGCCGTCAGGTGACAAAAAGCGAGCTCCAACCCGGTGATCTGATCTTCCGGTACAGCCCCATCTCGCATGTGTCGCTGTATGTGGGCAACGGGCAGCAGATCTCGGCCACCCATACGGGCAGCACGGTCAAGCTGCAGTCGGCCTTCCAGGGCGAAATCGTCGGTTTCAGCCGACCGACTGGCTGAAGCTCGCCGCCTGGCATCCGGTTGCCACGGCCCAGCATGTAAGGAGCGCCAACCAATATGGATGCAGCGGTTGGCCGCCACCGGATGATGCTGGTGGCGGTCGGAGTGTTGGCGCTCGGCGTTGCCGTGGGTGCTGCCTTGCTCTGGCCCCACGGTGAGGTCAGCGGGCCGGCTGCGGCCGGCCAGCAGGATCCAACCCGGCTGGTCAGCGCCACCCTCACCCGTGTCCAGCCGCTGGAGTGTGAAGAGGCCGATCCGGGCGTGCCCACCTCCACCTGCATCAGGGTCGAGGCGCGCTTGGCCGATGGCAAGCAGGTCCGTTTCGATACCACCGACCTGACCGGCAACACCTTCCGGGCCGGCCAGCGGGTCAGGCTGTCGGTGCTCGAGCGGGAAGGCCAGCCGCCCTTCTACAACATCCGCGACCTGGAGCGGACCCGACCAATGCTCATACTGGCTGCGGTGTTCATGCTGGCCGTATTAGCCTTCGGTCGCTGGCAGGGAATCCGCTCCCTGATCGCTCTCGCGCTGTCGTTCGCCGTCATCGTGGGATTCGTTGTTCCGGCCATCCTGCGCGGCCACAGCCCCGTGGCGGTGGCCCTGGTCGGGGCGATGGCCATCATGCTCATCTCGCTGTACCTGAGCCATGGGATCGGCCGCAAGACCACCGCCGCGGTGGTGGGCACCGGCGTTGCCCTGGTATTGACCGCCGCCCTGACGGCTGGGTTTGTCGCCGCGACCTCCCTCACCGGCCTGGCCAGCGAGGACGCCCTGAACGCCAGCTTCCAGGCCGGTGGCCTGTCCTTTCGCGGGCTGCTGCTGGCCGGCATCATCATCGGCGGCCTCGGTGTGCTCGACGACGTGACCATGTCGCAAGCCTCGCTGGTGTTCCAGCTACGACGGGCCGATCCAACGGCCAGCTTCGGCAAGCTGGTCACCGGTGCCCTCGCGGTCGGCCGCGACCACATCGCCGCCACCGTCAACACCCTCTTCCTCGCCTATGCCGGCGCGTCGCTGCCCCTGCTGGTTCTGTTCACCACCAGCGGGGACTCGCTCGGCACCGTGGCCACCGCCGAGGCGGTGTCCGTGGAGGTCGTCCGGGCCCTCTGCGGGTCGATCGGGCTCATCGCGGCGGTACCCCTGACCACGCTGCTGGCTGCCGCCCTCACCGGGCGGGGCGCAGAGGCCGGCCAGCCCCTTGCCACCGAGCGGCGCCCGGCAGGTCGCAGTTCCTATGCGCTGCGCGGCCGGCTCACCCTGGAACAGGACGAGCAGGTGTTCGACACCGTGCTCGGCCTGCATGCCCCGCGGCTGTCGCATGCCGCCGTCGGGGTGAACAGTACCTCGCTTCCCCCCGACGAGCTGCCGGCCGGCGCCAGCCAGGCCGCCGTCACACTCCGGCAGCTGGCCGCGACCGCCCGCCGTCGCAACGGCTCCCGATACCGGCGAGCCCTGGCCGCCCTCATTGCCCATCTGGATCTCCAGGACCCGGACCAGCTCGACTTACTGCGCCGGTTTGGGCCGTTCTCAACTGACCTGCGGATCTGGGTCGAGGACGACCCCCTGCCGGTCATCCAGGCGACCGAGAACCTGGAAGGTCGACCTCGGGTCACCTACCGCTTGACCACCAAAGAGCAAGACTGGCTCGAGGCCAACCTGCAGGAAGCCGGGCTGGCTGACGTCCGCCTGACGCCACGCCGCGCCCGCGCTGAAGCGTGGAGGTAACCGCCGCATCGACGAATGCCAGCGGCTGGGTTGGGTCCTAGCGGTGGTGAATGGCGCAGGAACCGGGAGCCGCTCAAGAGGCGTCCAACCGGTGTCGATGCTCTTTCCCTTTCCCCGGTTGCCACGGAGGTCAAGTGCCCTTCGCCTTTCGGCCCGCCGGACGGCGCGCTGGCATGTTGGTGCTCATTGTCGGGCTGCTCGGCTCCCTGCTGGTCACTCCGGCGGAGGCTCGCCACCAAGACCAAGCCGAGCTCTGAGGTCCAGGACAAGCTCGACGCCATCGCGAAAGTGCTGGCCGACGCCAGAGCCGACGCCGACCAGGTGGCCCGAGCCCTCATCCAGGCAGACCGTGACCTCACCTCCGCCCGGGCGGCGCTGGCCAAGGCCGAGCGACGCTACCAGCGGGCCCGGGACCGGCGGGCCCAGGCGGTGCGAGAGGCCCTGCTGGCCAAACTGGAGGTCGACGCCCAGCAGGCCCTGATCGACCGGCGCGCCCGCGAGACCTACGTCAACGGCACCCCATCCATGGGGCTCACCCTCCTGGCCGACGCCGACACCATCGCCGACCTGCTGGACCGCACAAAGCTGCTCGGTGAGGTGGCCGAGGCGGCCAACGCCGAGCTGGCCAGGCTGGTGGAGGCTCGCGTGGAGGCCGAGGCAGCTCGCCAGCGAGCCGCCGCCGCCGAGCGGTCGGCCCGCGAGGCACAGGCTGACATGCGCGCCCGCACCGCCGAGTTCAAGCAGATCCGGGCCGCGCGGGCGGCCGCCAAGCGTGCCCTGGAACGCAAGATCGCCGTTCTCCAGGTCCGCCAGGCCAGCCTGCGCCGGCAGTCAACCAGGATCCTGGGTGCCATCAGGGCCGAGGAGGCGGCCAGGCGCCGTGCCGCGCAGGCGGCAGCCAATCGTGCCGGTGGCGGGCAGGGCCCTGCGATCCTTCATGAGGACGAGCACGGCCCGGCCGGGCCGAGCGCGACCAGCTACCAGCGGCTGACGCCGACCGCCAAGCG
>DASUPQ010000340.1 GCA_036280995.1 Actinomycetota bacterium
GTCGAACTCCTCCAACGACTTGCGGGCCGGGAACCGGGCGGCCCGGATCCGGCCCTCACCGCCGTGGTTCTCCCTCGCGGCGACCTCGCGTTGCAGGCACGCGGCCAGGAACTCCTCGTGCGTCCAGTTCTCGCTGCGGGCCCGGTCGGCCAGCCGGTCGACGGCGTCCCGCAGCGACGGCGCCTTGAGCGCACGGGTCAGGAAAGCGATGTCGGACAGGGTGTCCCGGCCCGGGGTGGTCGGGGCGGGCATCAGGCCACCGTCCCGGCGTCCGAGGGGCCGGCGCTCTCGCCGGTGCCCAACGCATCGTCGTAGTCGTTCAGGTCCCGGGTCTGCACGTCGGGTTCGGTCACCGGCATCGACCGATCGATCCGTTCCCGCCGCAACGCCTTGGCCGCGGTGTCGTGCTCGGGCAGGGTCAGGCTCTGGTGCCGGGCCCACACCCTGGGGTGGTCGGCGACCAGCCGGCCCTCGCAGAACGCCTGCACCCGGTCCAGGTCCGCCACGACCTCGATGCGACGGCCGATCACCGACGGGTGCACCGAGTAGTCGTTGCTGTCCAGGCGCACGTAGAAGTCCCGGGACAGCCGGGTCGAGTGGCGCCAACCGGTCGCCGGGGGCACCGGCGGCAACGGCAGCATCGCCGCGGTGTCCGCCGCGACCCGGTCGACCGGGGCGCACTCCAACGCCCGCCGGTACCGCTGGTTCACCGTGTCCAACCAGCCCTGCAACTGGGCGTTGAAATCGTCCGGGCCGGTGAACGTGCGGCCCGGCAGGAACGAGCGCTCCAGATAATCGTGAGCGCGCTCGATGACCCCCTTCGCCTCGGGATCCCGCGGCCGCAGCACCAGCACCCGGGTGGCCAGAGTGCCGCGGAACGCCTGACACTCGGTGGTGAGCTTGTTGCGGCCCCGGTTGTACTGGCCGACCGCGCCCTCGCCGTCCCAGACCAGCACCCGCGGGCACGCCCCCAACCGGGACAGATGACACCACCAGCCGGCGTACAGGTCCGCCGCGCCGCGGGTCGGCAGCAGCCGGGCGAACAGCATCCGCGAATACGCGCTGACCATCGTCAGCACCGGCAACAACGTCGCCGTACGCGTCTGCCCGTAGCCGACCGGCAGCTCGATGTCCGGGAACCAGAAATCGTTCTGCGCGATCTCCCCGGCCACGTACACCGTCCGCGACGACGGATCCGGCGGCAGATACACCGGGCGCAGCTCCCGCACCCGCGCCGAGAGCACCGTCATCCCCCGGCCCCAGCCGATCCGCTCCGCGATCACCGTCGCCGGCATCGTCGGCGTCTCGAACAGCAGCCGCCGGATCCGCGGCTCGGCCGCGTCCACGACCGACCCGGCGCCCGCCCGCCGATACCTCGGCGGGGCCTCGGCGGCCAGCATCGCCTTCACCGTGTTCTTCGAGATCCCCATGTGTCGGGCGATCTGCTTGATCGGCATCCGCTCGGCCAAATGCAGCCGCCGGATCTCCGCCCAGTCCTCCACGTGCAACATCCCTTCGTCCTCCTGGCTCGGGTACAGGTCCGAGCCAGACTCAGCGGAAGGGGTCAGATTTCAGGTGACGTCAGGGGGTCAGTTTTCAGGTTCTGGCGCAAATTCCGTGATGTGATCACGCTATTTTGCAAGGAGAACACGTTTCCGCAGGAGGTCGAATTTCGCGCGGCCGTACATTTGGCGTTTGATGTTCTTGACGCGGTTGACGTTGCCTTCGACGCCGCCGGAGTTGTGAGTCATGGTCAGTCCGTTGACGACGGCGGTGTGGTCGTTTCTCAGGCCGGTGGTGAAGGACCGCAGGGCCGGTAGGTCGTCGGCGTTGACCCGGGTGATCCAGTTGTCGAGGCGTTCACCATGCAGGCCGGTGAGGATCTTGGCGAACTCGGTGACGTGGCCGGCAAGTGCGTCCAGGTGGGGGCAGCGGGCGCGGGCGTCGTCGAGTTGCTTTTTGTCGTCCGGGTCGAGGTGGTCGGGGTCGGTCATGATCCATCCGGACAGGCGGCGGACCTTGGGCGGCTCGGGAGCCGGCGGCGGCGCAGTCGGGGCGGTGCGGAACGGGTGCAGGTAACGGCGCACGGTCCGCATGCTGCCGCGGTAGCCGGCGGCGCGGATCTCCGCGGTCAGCGCGGTAGCGTCGGTGATCCCGTCGGCCAGCCGTCGGTGCAGGTGCGCCTTGAACGGGTCCAGCAGTTCGCCTCGGGGACCGGTCCTGGCCAGCAGTTCGTCGATGCCGTCCGCGCGGGCGAAGCGGCGCACGGTGCGCCGGGTCAGGTGTAGCTCGCGGGCGATGGCGCCGATCGACCGTTGTTGTTGCAGAAGGGATTGCACGGCCGCGTACCGCTCTCGGGTGCGCGTGGCAAGGCGACCCTCAGGCAGCTCGAGCGGCCCTGGATGCGGCTGCGCCGGTTCCGGATCCAGGTCGGGGAGCGTCGGGTCGGGAGCATCCTGCACCTGCTCGCGCAGGCACTCCCGGTGTGCGGCCACGGCCTTCTCCACGGCCTGACCCAGGTTGTGCCTTTTCCGGATTACGCAACGCACAATCCGTCATGAAATATAGCCATCTATGAGATGTGTGTAGAGCCGCCTATTACCGGCACGGCGAGGTGGACCGGCCCATTGTTGCGGCTGCGTTCCAGGCTGCGGTCGAGGCTGATGAGCTTGCGTTTGGCGGCTTCGAGACTGACCTCGAGGCCTTGGACTTCACCGAGCCAGCCGTTCATCCGGGCTTCGGAGATGCGCTCGCCGAGGTTGCGGATGATCTCGATGAGGCGGGGACGTTGCCGCGGCGAGACGCGCAGCATCGCACACCTCAAGCACGCGTGCTCATGCTGGCAAGACGATCCGTAGGGCCTGCCGCAGTCTCCCATGGCCACCTTGCGTAGCTGGAAGTGTTGCTGGAACTCGCGCCATTCTTCTTCGGTGGGCTCGCGGTATTCTTCGGCTGGCCGGGTGGCTCGGCGTTTGTCGAGGAACGCCCGGTAAGAGCGAATCAGATCGTCTTGAAACACCGCGGTGTAGGTTTCCGTGGTGGCCAGGTTCTTATGGCCGAGTAGCCGGGCCGCGATGTGCACGGGAAGGCCACCGGTCACGGCCTCGGTCGCAAAGCACCTTCGGAAATCGTGGGGTCGCCATGCCAGCGGCTGGCCGGTCGCGTCGCGCATACCTGCCGCGGCAAGCGCCGTGTTGATCAGCCTATAGACAGTGCGGGGGCTCATCGCCTCGCGCCGGGCTCCGTGCGCCCGCTGGAACAGATGCGGCAGCGGCGGTCCGGTCAGGCGTTCGTGCTGGTCGTAACGGGCGACCAGCGGAACGGCGCCGGCATTGCCAGCGCGGAGTCTGGTGATCACGGTGGCCAGGACGCTGGCCAGTTCGGGGCTGACCAGCAGCAGGCGCTCTTCATTGCCTTTGGAGGGCACGATCTGTAACAGCGGCACGACCTCGCCGGTGTCGGGCATTTGGTAGGACACCAGCGCGAGGTGGGTGATCTCCAATAGTTCTTCCAGGCGAACTCCCGACAAGCGAAGTGTTTCGATGATCGCCCACGCCCAGAACGCCTCGTCCTCGCGGCGGGTCAGGTTGATTCTCTGGCCGGTGCCCAGGTTTTCCACCGTGATGGAGGGACTCGCTGGGTGCTCGGCTGCCGAGCGTGCGCGGTTGAGCGCCTTGCGGCGGTATCGGGTGCCGGCGTGGTCGAACACCTCGCCCGGTTCGACCTCGGCCGCCGCGTCCAGCAGTGCTGTCGTCTCGGCCAGGCACCGTTCGGCGGCATCGGCCAGCGCGGGCAGGTGCGGCAGACGCTCGCGCACGCGCTGATGCATCGCGGCCACGGTTTTCCTGCGGGCCTTGACGTATCCGAGGGTGTCGTTCTTGCGCACCGGACTGGGCACCGCCCACGGCACCCAACTCGGGTCTTCCAGCGCCCACTGCTGAATGTCGAGGTAGAACGCGCGCACCCGCATCAGGAGGGCGTGGATGTTCTTGCGTGGCCGCACCGTGCCGTCGGCTGCGGTGACGACTCGCGCTCGTTCCTTCCATGCCTGGGAGACCTCGTCGGGCAGGTGGAGGGTGTCGATGCCGGGGTGGTGTCGCTCGATGTCGACCCAGAAGGTGCCCACCAGCGCACCGAGCAGGCCCAGCAAGGAGTTGTAGTCCATCGCCGGGCGACGTTCATCGAGGTAGCGGATGAACACGTCACGGATCGGGCGGCAGCGGATGTCGTAGTCGTCCACCAACTCAGCGGTCGATCGTTGGCCGGGTCGCAGCGCGGACCGCAGGGTGAGGTCGGCCGGTGTCACTCCGATGGCGCCCAGGAGATCCCAAGCCACGTGCAGTCCCGGGATCGGTTTGCGCCGAGGCTGGACGTGAACGCTCCACGCGGACACCTCCAGGACGTCTTCGGCGGTCAACGCGTCGACGTCGGTACCGGTATGAAGCACGATCTTGCTGATCACGCGCAGCGCGTCACCACGGTTACGGCCGCTCAGCCCGCGTCCGGCTGCGGCGTTCTCGAGACGGGCGAACATCTCGGGCCGCATCACCTTCCGTACCCGATCGAGCAGGCCTTTGGCCTGGTAGGCGGCCAGGAAGCCATAACTGGGCAAGACGACCCGGCACATCAACAGGCAGGCCAGCCCGGCGACGTGCTCTTGCCGCTTGGTGGCCGCCGAGCGGGTATCTCCCGGGGCCAGCGTGTCGATCCAGCTGGTGTCGTGATCGGCGCCGGAGACCGTCCACCGGTCCTGCCAGCCCTCACCGGGGTGGGCCAGCAGCCAGTTCAGAATCGTGGCGGCTCCCCTGAGCCTCACGGCGCGGTGTTCCGTCGCGGTGGGCCAGTCCGGCAGACAAGGAAGCAACCCGAGTACATCGCCGATCGGCAGGCGGTCCACCGGACCCACTCGACGTCGTCGTAGCAGCCGCTCGTCGGCGACGAAGGGGCTGCGGGTGCGGCGGGCCTCGGGTGCAACGGTTGCCGTGGTCATTGCAAGGCTCCTCCGAACAGGACGGACAGGTCGTTGGTGTCGTAGCCCACGGCGACCCGCGGCGGAGCGTGTTGGGCTCGGTGTTCGCGTTCGATCAGGTGCTGCTGGACCCGCCGGATCACCTGATCCTCGTCCTCGACGAGATACACGTCGGCGGTGGTCGACAGGTGCGCGTGAC
The DNA here is from genome assembly GCA_036280995.1 of Actinomycetota bacterium. NCBI lineage: Bacteria > Bacillati > Actinomycetota > Actinomycetota bacterium. The sequence continues at coordinate 5,169 of DASUPQ010000340.1, forward strand.
CAAGGATCGTCTGCACGTCGCGCATGGACAGCGACTCGTCGCGGCTCATCCGCAACGCCGCAGAATGGCGCAGGTCGTGCATCGAGTAGTTGGTGCCCAGCAGCGCGTTGACGCGTCGGAACACCGCCCGCAGAGCCTCATAGTTCATCGGCTGACGTCGCAGCCCGTCGCCGTGATCGCGGCGACGCAGCGTCCACCACAACGGTTCGTCCGGCTCGAGCGGGTCCAGCTCGGCCAGATATAGCCGTATCCACACGAACGCGTCTGGGCTGGCCGGCAGCCACTGCTCGGCGCCGCTGCCCTTGCGGGTAACCCGCACCAGCTGCTCACCCCAGTCCAGGTCGACGCCGCGCACGCCGAGCAGCTCACTGGCGCGGGCGGCGTTGCTGATGCCCAGCGCGAGGATCGCCCGGTCGCGATTCGATCTGAGCGCGGCGAACAGCTCATTCCAGCGATCGTCGGGCAACGCCCGCGGCCTGCGCTTGGGAACCTTCGGGTTGTAGCGGATGCGCGCCTCGGCCCGGAACGGCTCCAACGGGTTGTGGTGTGCGTTCGCACGTCGACCGTTCCGGTCCAAGACCACCGGGTTGACCAGCGGGCCGGCGCCGAGCTCGATCCAGAACTCGTAGAAGCTGCGCAGCACGGCGTTGCCGTGTCGTACAGTCCTGGGCTCGTACCGATCGCCGAGATAACGTTTGCCGGTCCTCGCGTTGACGGCGCCGGCCGTGGCCAGCGTCGTCGTCCTCGCCGAGTGACGAGGCTTGGCGGCCTGTCCGAGCCACAGCACGAAGTCTTTGACCTCGACCGAGGTCGCCTTATCCCAGTCCATGCCGACGGCCACCAACCACCGCCACCAGCGCAACAGGCCATAGGCGTAACTGCGGACGCTGCCGGCCCGGTTGCCGCGGGCCACGAAGTCCCGCAGGAACCGCTGGATCGGCTCGACTGTTACGCCGTGCGGATCCACCACCTGCCACGGCACGACGTCATCAGCCGGTACGACGCGGCCCCACCGCGGCAACTGGATCGAGCCGACGTCCCGGACCCGCGTATCGAGTAGCGCCACGCAACCTCCCACCGTGTTGCCTGACATCTACCGAACCCAGCCACCAGCACCCAGCAGACCCTCGGCGTGTCGCCGAGTAGTCCGGTCAACAGACAACAGGTGCCATCGGTCGGCGACCTGGATCGCGTCGGGTGCGCCGTCCCGGCCGCCGAGAGTGTAGGCACCGGCCCGATCCCGGCAGATCACCTCGGTGCCGGGATGCGCCCTGAGCCACGCGGCGAACGTGCCGGCCTCGCGGTCAGCGAGCAGATCGACCGGCCGCCCGTCGGTCATGTCGACCAGGATCGTGCCGTAGTCATGCCGCCGCCGGAACGCGAAATCGTCGACACCGAGCACCGTCACAACCGTGACCGGCGGGTCGGGCAGAGCGCGGATCACCCGCAGCATGCTGCTGCGCGAGATGCTCATGCCAAGGGCGGCCGCGAGCCGCGCCCCCGGCCGTCCGGCCAACGCCAGCGCGATCGAGGTCACCGCTGCGCGCAGCAGCCCGGTCCGCCGGGCGTAGCGGGAGGTCAGGTCGGCAACCTGCTCGGCGAACGTCACCGCAGCGCATTCCGGGTTGTCACAGAAGAACCGACGCGCAGCGAACCGGATCACCGCAGGCCGGCCGCCGATCACCGCATCAGCCAAGGTGCGCCCGTACCGACTGTGCACGCGAGCCGATTCCCGGCCGCAGCGTCCGCACCGCGACCGCCCCGCACGCGCGTGCCCGCGTATCAGCACACCGTCCAGATCGGCAGAGATACTGTCGATGACCAGCAACGCCAAATGAGGCAGCAGAACAGTCAACCACCGGTACACTCGGGAACCGCCCTTCTTGTGTGGCTTGGCTTCTTGGCAGAACCAGGCATTTCACAAGAAGGGCTTTCGCGTCCGTTCGACACGCCGCGCAGGTATGTCACAAACTGGTTATTACAAGAATTCTGAAACCCATCCCAGAGACGAACCCAGAGCCGCCCACGAGATTATCGACCGGCAATCACAACGAAATGCGCTTCACGGAATTTGCGCCAGAACCGGAATAGTTCCAGGTTCATCCGACGTGGCGTGACGCCGACTTCGGGTGTGTCCAGCATGGTGCGGCTGGCCGGCAGCGAGCCTGGCATGGTGTGAC
>DASUPQ010000341.1 GCA_036280995.1 Actinomycetota bacterium
GAGCAGGACGACGCCGATCATCGTCCGCTTGCTGCTCCAGAAGCCGTAGAGCAACGCCACGGCGAACACCGCCGGGAACCCGATGATGGCGGCGCCGGCGAGCAGGCGTTCGGCCGCGCCGGTCTCCAGTCCCAGCTGCCGCAGGTTGGTGGGCAGCCACAGCAGGAACCCGCTGTTCACCAGGCCCCAGCCGAGGCCGAAGAGCACGACCGCGGTCGTCAGACCGCTGAACGGCCGCCGGAACAGCTGCACGTACCGGCTTGGCTCCTCCTTGGAGTGGGCCGTGGAATCCTCAGGCAGGAGGCGGGCGCCGAACCGCGCCATCACCGCCTCCGCCTCGTCGGCGCGGCCGCAGGCGAGCAGGAACCGCGGCGACTCGGGGATCCAACGGTTGAGCAGGATGAGGAGCAGACCCGTCGGCAGCCCGATCAGCCAGAGGACCCGCCAGCCGAACCGCGGCTCCAGCGTGGAGGCAAGCAGGCTGGTGACGATGTATGCCCCCGCCACGTCGCCACCAATCAGCACCATCAGCCAGCTGCGATGCCGGGCGGGGATGGTCTCGGCCAGCAGGGCGAACGCGATGGGCAGCATCCCCCCGACCGCCGCGCCCATGAGGAAGCACATGAGCAGGTTCCAGCCGAACGCAGGCATCGCGCCGCACACGGATGTGGCGATGAACATGACGCCAGCGAGCAGGATCGACGCCCGCCTCCCGATACGGTCGCCCAGCCAGCCCCACCCGGCAGAGCCGAGCACCATGCCGACGAGCGCACACAGAGGAAACCAGGCCACGGGCACCTTACCCTGCGGGTTCAGGGGCGACTTCAGGCCGTACTCCTGCGCCATGCCGGGCACCACGAACGCCAGCGTGGTCGGCTTCATGACGTCGATGGTCACGGCAACGGCCATGACGGCCAGGAGCGCCAGGTGGGCACGCTGGATCGGGGCCTCGTCCAACGCGGCCACCCGCACCCCGGCGACCCGATCCGGATAGGCCCCCGCGCCCCGCGGCACCACTCCATACGCCGACAACGCGATGCCGACAACGATCAGGGCCATGCCCACCTTCATCGAGGGATCCATCGGCATCCCGGCCAGCTGATAGCCCATGTCAGCTGCACCGATGTACATGGGGAGATGCAGGACCACACCCGCGCTGACCGCGGCGATTCCGAACCAGAACGCTCGGCGATGAGCAAGAGCGATCATCGGGCCCCCTGAGCTCCCGACAGCCTCATAGGGATATACGGGAACGACCGGGCAGGGGATTCGCGGCGAATCACACGGTTGCCGGGACGCGGCCGACCCCAAGAACTGCTCACTCGGCTGCGCGAGCGGCGGTCGCCGGCAGCGAGGCCTCCGTCGCGTCGTCGGCGCGGGTTGGCCGCATGCCAGGCGATCGAGCGATGCAACGCTTCCTGCGGGGCATCGAGCGTGAACCTGCAGACGACCCGGGCGGAGTTCGGGCCGGGCCTGGTGTCGAACCTACGCTGGACCGACGGGCTCGTCGGGGGCCGCCACGGCCCTGGCACGACCGATTCGATCCGACACCGCCGGGACTGACGCTTCGCCATGGGCGTCAGCCCTTGACCTTCGCGCGTGAGACCCCGGTTCGACGTGTCAGGTATGCGCTCTGACACCACCATGCGGCCACGCCGGCAGGACACCGTCGAGGGGAAGGTGTCGGTCTCCGGGTCGTAGCCGATCAGCTCCAGGGACGTCGAGCTGCTGGCCGATGAAGTCGATCCGGGCGCGCTGCTCGAGGAGGAAGCCGCCCGGAAGCCAGCGGAAGGTCGCCTCGCCCCTGACGTTCTGCTCGTCGGAGCCGACCAGGTTGCCTTCCATGGTCCAGGTACCGACCAGGCGGTCCAGGCGCCGCAGCGCGGGGTCGGGCTGCGGGAGATCGGGGTAATCGGACATGACGGCTCCCTCCTTCGTGGCCTGGTCAGGCCGTTTCCACTCGTCGACCCCAGGACCCGCTCATCCGGCCAGGCCCAGGGCCAGGGCGAGCGCGGTGCCGCCGTTGAAGGCCCACCTGGCCGCCATGACCGGCAGCAGCCGCCGACCCAGCGCGTAGTACAGCGCGGTCCAGATGGCCAGGTACGGCAGCACCGACCCCACCCGGTAGGCGGCGAACTCCAGATCCAGACCGCCGCCGCTGGCAAGCAGCGGGAAGCACGCATGCTCGGCAGCCCACACCACCACCACGATCGTGGCGGCCAGCCACGCCCGGCCCAGGCGCGCCTCCAGCCGCGGCAGCACCACGCCCAGGTAGGCGACCGGCTCGGCCAACTCGGTCAACAGCGGCACCACCAGCACACTGACCACGCTGGCCAGCGGGGGCAGATCAACCACGGCGAACATGGGCGGGGTGCCGAGGTCGACCAGCGCGCCGTAGACCATCCACCAGCCGGCCGCCTCGTTGAGCGCCCGCCCGAAGGGCTCAGCCCCGCCCAGGACCAGGAGGCCGGCCAGCAGCAGCTGCACCCCCAGCCACAGCGCGACCCGGGTGGCGACCAGCAGCGCCGCGCCCCCCACCCCGCCGGCCACCGCCGCGGCGCTGGGCTGGGGCTGGACGGCCGGCTGCCCGGCCCCAGCAGCGGAAGGGTTGGTGGCGGTCATCGCGTGCCCCCCGCCCCCGTCGCCGGCTGGGTGGCACGTCGGGCCTGGCGTTGCTGGACCCACAGCCGGGTCTCGTACACCGAGGTGATGGCCAACACGGCCACGAAGGCCACCAGCCAGGCAAACGCCAGCCAGCCCAGGACCGGCGGCTGGTAGTGGTCCAGGATCAGCTCGGGTGGTTCGACCGCGGCAGGGCCGAAGTGCACCGCGGCGACGAAGGCGGCGCCGCCGCCCGACACCAGCGCCCAGAAGCCGGGCCCCACCCGGCCGGCGTGGTACAGCAGCAGGCCGGTGGTGATGATCGGGTAGACGACCAGGCTGGCGGTGAAGGCGTTGACCTCCTCGGTGACTGGCCAGCCGACGGCGTTGCCGCGGATCAGGTGGTCCAGGTGGTGGCCCAGCGACATCGCCGCCGCCAGCCAGGTCAGCCGGTACAGGATCCTGCGGTGCATGGGTCCCTCCTCGGGTGCAGCGATGGTGGTCCGGACGCTGCTGGCAAGCACCAGCAGCTCCAGGGAGGCTGCGGGCCCCTCACCGCCGAGGCGTTCACCACAAGCGGACGCTTGTGCAGGCGGGTCGGTGTTCCGGGCCAGCGCGGCCAAGTCCGGTATGAACCTGCGGTGCTCATGGGATCACCCGCTCGTTCGAGCCTCAGCCGTACAGCTGCTGTTCGGCGAGACCCAAGCCGGGTCAGTGGGCGTGCGGGACGCCGGTCATCTGTGGCGTTCTGGACGGCACAAGGCGGAGCGAGAGCACCGCGGCCACGGCGGCGCCGGTGGAGGCCACCGCGACACAGAGCTCAGAGGCCGTGTCGTGGGCCTGGCTGGACGTGCACCCTGGGACCTCATCCTGAGTCGAAGAATGCCACTGACTTCGCGGCGGCCCTAGGCAGCGAGGACCTCCCGCAGGCGGACCGCGAACGCCTCCGGCTCGCCCATCTGGCCGTATTCGCCGCCGAGGAACCCGGCGTGGCCGCCTGGGAACGTGACCGGCGTCGTTCCGAGCCGCTCGGCAACGGCATGCGCGCCGCGGTTGGCCAGCTCGTCCTTCGACTCCGCGCCGGCTGCCACGACGATGCGGGTCGATGCCGTCCGGAGCGCCTCGAAGTCGGGCTCATAGTGGGTTAACGACACGATGTTCTGACCGACCATCGGGTCGTTCCGCGAGCCGTCGTCTTCGGTCGGTAGTCCGAACATTGCAGGATCCGGCGCGGGCCGCTCGAGATAGTCGGCCGGGATCGGACCTGTGTGGCTGGCGATGGCGATGAACTTAGCCATCGCTGGGCCGAGTCCGCTGCGCAGATACGTCTGGTGGATGTCCCGGTTCGCGGCCAGCGCGAACTCGCGGTCCGGCAGCACCGCGGCCGCCGGTGGCTCGTGTGCGACGAGCGTCCGTACCTGCTCCGGGTGGCGCGCGACCAGAGCGAGTGCGTTGATCGCGCCGCCGCTGCTTGCGAAAAGGTCAACCGGTCCGGCGTCCAGAGCCGAGATGATCCCTTGGAGATCGTCCGCGTGCTCCTCGGGCGTTGACGTGGCCGCGCCGTCGGTGCGTCGGCTGCGCTCGACACCGCGCGGGTCGTACGTCACTACCATGCGATCGGTGAAGTATCGGGAGAGCGTGCCGAACCCGGCGGCGCCCATCGGCGACGCGATCAGCAGCAACACCGGCGCGTCGCTGGTCCCGTTCCTGCGGACGTCATAGGTCAGCACCGCGCCCGGTACCTTGAGGGTGTGCGTCGTCAGGTCCGTCATGCTGCCGCTCCTCATGAACTCTGGAGGTCAGTGTCCTCCACGGACGATCGATGAGTAGCTCCCAGGGGGTCGAAGCGGCACTCCCTCCGCCTCGATGCCCCTCAGTCGCTGGCGGAATCACTATCTGCCATCACGCGCCGGTGGTCCCGTGTCACAATGTCAGCGACCACAGGTTCCGTGCCATCTGCTCGAGTGACTCCCTTCAGATCGATCGCCGCGTACTGCCCGCCGGGCGTCTCCGCGTTCGGCCTCGGGGTGATTGCGGAAGTCTTCGGCGCCAAGACGCTGCCGGGCACGCCGACGTTCGAGATCGCACTGTGCAGCGACCGTCCGGGAGCCGTCATCAGCGACATCGGCGTCCCGATCACCGTCGAGCACGGTCTGGACGCCCTCGTCGCCGCCGATCTCGTCATCGCCTGCCCTTGGAGTGGGTTCCATTTGCCGCCCACCGCTGACGCCGTCTCCACCTTGCGGACTGCGCACCACCGGGGAGCGCTGATCGCCGGTCCCTGCGTCGGCGCATTCCTGCTGGCCGAAGCGGGCCTGCTCGACCGGCGGCGCGCCACCACCCACTGGCGCTTCGCCGCGACCTTCGCCGCCCGATACCCCCGCGTGCGCATGACCCCTGACGTGCTGTATGTGGACGAGGGGCAGGTCGTGACCGGCGCCGGCGCCATGGCTGGCGTCGACATGTGCCTGCACCTGCTCCGCCGCGAGCACGGCTCGGCGATCGCCAACATCATCGCCCGCGACCTGGTCGCGCCGCCCCACCGCCATGGCGGCCAGGCGCAGTACCTGGCCTTTCCGGCGGTACCCGCCACCGACGACCGCCTCGCCGACGTCCTGGCGTGGGCCACCGCGCACCTTGACACCGCCCTCAGCGTCAACACGCTCGCCGACCGGGCGATGTGCAGTCGCCGCTCCTTCTACCGCTGGTTCAAAACGACCACGGGCACGACGCCGCACGCCTGGCTGCGGACCCAGCGGCTCAACCGGGCGGAGGAACTGCTGGAGACGACCGACCTGACCGTCGACCACATCGCCCACCGCGTCGGCTACGCCAGCGCCACCGCATTGCGCGAGCAGTTCACCCTCCGCCGCGGCGTCAGCCCCCACGCCTATCGCCGCACCTTCCGAGGAAGCTGCTAAGAAGCAAGTCACGCCGAGGGCAGCATGCCTCATGAGTGATGGCGCACTACCAACCTCATGACCTGCTGAACGTGGTTCTCCTCCTCGTTGAGCTGGAGGACGAGCGGGGCAGGCTGCTCGACGCCATCGCGGCCGGTCCAATCATCACCATCGAGGACGTTGTCGAGGCGGGCATCCTGCCCGTTGCGCCCACGCTCCGAAGCCGCCGCAGTCCAGATGAAGCCAAGGCGGTCGGGCACGTACCGCGGTCGCCACCACGCGACTCGTGGGGAGATCAGTGTGGGTGGGCTTCCTCCAAGGGCACGCCGGCGAGTCGGGCGGCGAGCACCTTGGTGAAGTTGGGGCAGGTGGTGATGTCGTCGTGAGGGCAGTGCAGCGCGTGGGTGATGGCTTCCTTGGCCGTCTGGGCCTTGGCGATCTGGTCGGCGAGGTCGGCGAGCTTGCGTTGGGTGAGCCTGCGCCAGCTATCGACGGCTGGTGTTCGTGACCCAAGAAAGGCCTTGGACTCGCGGAGCGAGAACCCAACGTCTCGAAGCAACAGGATCATCCCGACGAGCCCGACCGCTGATTCCGGGTAGCGCCGCTGACCCGAGACCCTGACGGGTGCTGGTATCAGGCCGAGTTCCTCGTAGTAGCGCAAGGCCGAGGTGGCGACACCGGTGCGCTTGGCCAGTTCGCCGATGGTCAAGTAGCGGTCAACCATGTTGACTTCAAGTGTACTTGAAGGTGTTGGGTGGTGCTCATGGAACCACAGAGCAGCTCCAACGACGACCACACCCAATATCAAGCCCAGGACTGGCAAGGCCCAGAGGCCGGCCACTGGCTGGTCCCGATCTCGCTGCTGTCGACCGCCTACGTCCCCGCCGAGCTGCTGCCTGGCTGGGTGCGCAACGCCGCGGCCGTCAACCCCACAGCCACGTGGTCGACACCGTCCGCGCCGCCATGACCGGGACCCTAGATGCCGGCCAGCTCGCCGCCGGGCTCGCCGCGGTCGTCGCAGCCGTCGCCCTCACCCAGCTGGCCGCCGCCCGCCCCTTCGCCGGCCTCATCCACCGCGACTGACCAACCCAGGAACGGAAGGTACCACCATGCCACGGCACCACCACACCAGCAGCCGGGGAGGTCGGCATCGCCGTGCCGTCCTGGTCACCGCGCTGCTTAGGCGCCTCGTCGGGCGCCGACGGCAGCACCGCTGGCACCGGCCACACTCCGGCGGGCAATCCCGGGCTCGCGGCAGGTGGGCACAGCCGAGCCGCAGGACCCGGCGGCGCGGGCGCCTGCGGGCGCGGTGGTCGCGATGACCGGCAGGACGGTCCCGGCGGCCGCCGGCCTCGCCGGCCGTCACCGGACGACCTGGGCACCCATCCTGCTTCGCATCGGACTGCTCCTCGCCGTCCTTGGACTTCTGGCCGCTGCCGCCCAGCTGCTGGGTCCCTGGTCGCCCGACCGCCTCGGCGGGCTCCTCGACGCGCTCGGGCCGTTGGCCCCGGCGGGGTTCGTGGGCCTGTTCGTGGTGCTCAACACCGCCGGCGTGCCGGCTCCGCTGCTCGGCGCCGCCGGCGGCCTGGCCCTTGGCCTGGTTCCGGGTGCACTGGCCACCCTGGCCGGCATGACCGTGGCGGCCTGCGGCCAGCTGCTCCTCGGCCGGCGCCTGACCGGGTCTGCCTTGGCCGCGGTTCGCCTGCCCGGGAGTCGCCGCCTCCAGAAGTTCCTGCAGGGCCGTGGATGGCTGGCCGTGGTCGCGCTGCGCCTGGTCCCGGGACCCTTCTCCGAGGTGAACCTCGCGGCCGGGCTGACACCGCTGCGTCTGCAGTCGATGGCCATCGGCACCCTGATCGGCGGCGCCCCCAAGGCGCTCGCCTGGGCCGCCCTCGGCCTCGGCGCCACCCGGCTTCCCGCCCTACCGCCGTTCCTAATCGCCGCCGTCATCGTCACCGGCCTGGTCCTCACGGCCGCCTGGCTGCGCTGGCGTGGGCCGCGGTCACCCAACTCACATCCCAAACCTGCCAAGCACTCCGACATCCGCACATCGACGGACGAGTTAGGAGCCCGTGATGCACGACCCCCATCATCCGGTTCGTGACACGAACGAACCGCGCGAGCCGCAGGCGTCCGCGGACCCGCGCCGCTGGAAGGCGCTCGCGGTGATCGCCCTGGCGCAGTTCATGCTCATCCTGGACCTCACCGTGGTCAACGTCGCCCTGCCCGACCTCGGCGCCGACCTGGACCTGAGCCGCTCGGCCTTCACCTGGACGGTCAGCATCTACGGGCTGGTCTTCGGCGGGCTGCTGCTGCTCGGCGGCCGGTTGGCCGACATCTTCGGCACGCGCCCGATGATCCTGACCGGCCTGGTCATCTTCACCCTGGCCTCGCTGGCCACCGGCCTGGCCCAGAACCAGACCCTGCTGCTCGGCGGCCGCGTCGGTCAGGGCGTCGGGGCCGCGCTGCTGTCCCCGGCCGCGCTAGCAACCATCACCAGCAGCTTCCACGGCGTGGAACGCAACAAGGCCCTGAGCGTGTGGGCCTCCCTCGGCGGCGTCGGCTTCGCCGCCGGGGTGCTCATCGGCGGACTCCTCACCGCCGGCCCCGGCTGGCGCTGGGTCTTCTTCATCAACGTCCCGGTCGGCCTCATCCTGCTGGCCGCCATCCGGGCCGTGGTGCCACCACGCCACCCGGACCGCGTCGCCCGCCTCGACGTGCTGGGCGCGGTGACCGTCACCGCCGCCACCGGCTTGTTCATCTACGGCATGATCAACGCCGGTGACGAGGGCTGGGCCGATCTGGGCACGCTCCTGGCCATCGCGGCCACCATCGTCCTGTACGGCCTGTTCGTGGTCGTCGAACGCACCGTACCGACCCCCCTGATGGATCCGAGCCTGCTGGCGCGCCGCCCGATCGCGGCCGGCGCCTTCCTGATGCTCATCGCGGCCGGCGTGCTCATCGCGGACCTCTTTCTTGGTTCGCAGTACCTGCAGCACCTTCGCGGCCTCAGCGCGCTGGAGACCGGCCTGTTCTTCCTGCCCCCGGCCCTGGCCCTCATGATCGGAGCCATCACGGCCGGCCGCCTGGTCGGCACCACCGGCACCCGTCCCGTCGCCGTCGTCGCCCTGATCCTGGTCGCCATCGGCAACGCACTGCTCATCGGCCTGTCGGCAGACGGCAACGTCTACGCCGAAGCCCTTCCCGGCGTCACGGTGTTCGCGCTGGGCGGCGGCCCGCTGTTCGTCTGCGCGACCACCACGGCCCTCGGCCGCGCCGGTCTGGGTGAGGCCGGGCTGGTATCGGGCATCGTCAACACCTTCAACCAGCTCGGCG
>DASUPQ010000342.1 GCA_036280995.1 Actinomycetota bacterium
CTACCCGAATGGTGCTGGGGGCTCCTGGCCCCGCAGTGACCCCGACAAGCCTGACCGGCCCCGGCCACGCAAGCCGCTCCGACACCCTGGTGGAAGCACACCGCCCTACCAGAAGCATCTCTACAGGAGGCATCTATGGACCCCAATGACCGCACCACCGACACCGGCATGCTCGGCAGTGACGCTGAGAACCCTGGGCCCGGCCGCGACACCCGCCAGACCGACCCCGCCGCCACCGCCGGCGCGGAGGATTCGGAGGCCACCGCGGCCATGTCCCACCCCGACCCTGACCGCACTCGGCTCGGCAGCCACGAACCTGGCCCGGCTCGGCACTAGCCACTGCCCTGTTCACCGGAGGAGGCGGCGTGCCTGATCGTCATCCCGACCATGACCTCCTGCGCGAGCTGGAGCCGGTGGCCGAGCAGCTGCTGAACCGGCATCTGTCCATGGCCAAAGACTGGCTGCCGCATGAGTACGTGCCCTGGAGCCTGGGTCGCGACTTCGACACAGAGCCCTGGACCCCCGATCAGCCGCGGCTGACCGGCGTCGCCCAGGCCGCCTTCGAGGTCAACCTGCTCACCGAGGACAACCTGCCCAGCTACCACCACCAGCTGCTGGCCAGCTTCGGCCGCGACCGGGCCTGGAGGACCTGGTCGCACCGCTGGACGGCCGAGGAGGGCCGCCACGCGATCGTGCTCCGCGATTATCTGCTGGTCACCCGCAACCTCGACCCGGTCGCCCTGGAACGCGGACGCATGGCCACCATGCAGCAAGGGTGGACGCCGGACACGACGGCGTTGGGGCTGATGGCCTATGCGGCCTTCCAGGAGTTGGCCACCCGGATCTCCCACCGCAACACCGGCCGCTATTCCGAGGACCCGGTGGCCGACAAGATCATGCTGCGGGTGGCCGCCGATGAGAACCTGCACATGATGTTCTACCGCGACATCGTGGCCGCCGCCCTCCAGGTCGATCCCTCGGCCGCGGTCGAGGCGATCACCGGAGAGGTCATCGGCTTCGGCATGCCGGGAGCCGGCATCGAGGGCTTCACCCGCAAAGCCCTGCAGATGGCCCAGGCCGGCATCTATGACCTGCGCATCCACCACGACGAGATCCTGTGGCCGCTGCTGCGCTACTGGAACTTGTTCCAACTTGAAGGACTGCACCCGCGGGCCGAACAGGCCCGGCAGCGGCTCGCCGCCCACCTGGCCAAGATCGACCGACTCGCCAGCCGGTTCGAAGCCAAACGCGCCGCCACCGCCACCGCCAACGAACAAAGCGCGGCCGGCTGAGCACGCAGCACCAAACTCGGCCCCCACCTGCCTCTGGAACCGACGTCGTCACAGTCATTCCAAGCCGCTACCGGTCACTGTCCGGGCCTAGGGCTGCTCTTCATGGGCGTCCTGGTCCTTCTCGTGACAAGGACAAGACATGGAGCACCCCATGATCCTGGGGACGATCCGATTGGGTGCTTTGGAGCCGATGCCACCGACCCCGCACACCACGGAAACAAGGCAGATCCAGGCTTAGCGTAGAGGCCGGACCAAACTCGGGTGGGAAGGCAGACATGGCCACCGACGAAGCGATCGAGCAGCGGCTCGGGGAGGATCCCGAGGACGAACAGGTCAAGGAGCGACTGGAGCGCGAGCACGGCGAATTGCTTGAGGAGCTGCGCGCCCTCATCCCCGGCGCCGAGGTCCTGTTCGGCTTCCTGCTCGCCATCCGCTTTACCGCCCAGTTCACCGACCTGAACGCAGTCCAGCGCTACGTCTACTACGGCACGCTGGTAAGCACGGCGGTCTCGCTGGTCCTGCTGCTCGCCCCCTCCGCCTACCACCGCCTCCGCTTCCGCGAAGGCGACAAGGACGCGATGGTCCGCAAGGGCAACCGGGAGGCGATTGCAGGGACAGGCGCCATCGCCTTGGCCTTCACGGGCGTGCTGTACCTGATCACCGACCTGGTCTTTACCACCCAAGCCGCGATCGCGGTCGCGCTCGTCTTCTTCGCGCTGACCTCGTGGCGCTGGTGGGCGATCGCGCTATATCGCAAGGCCCGCGAGTGAGCAGAGGCCAAGCAGAACCCCGGCCCGTGGGCAGTCCGGTCATTCTCTTGGTCATTCTCCCTGCCGTAACGCAACGGGTCAGGAACGCACTGGATGGACGAGCCGGCCGACACGAGCAGCCAGAACAGACCTGGCTGGTACCTGCTGGACGAAGGCGTTTCGACTCGTAATCGGAAGGTCGTCGGTTCGAATCCGACCTCGGGCTCCATTTGTGCTGGTGGAAGGCTATCAAGCAAGACGAGCACACGCGGGTGGATCAGGCGGTGGCAACCTGAGCGCCCTGATCGGACGTCGGTACACCTTCGGACTGGCCCCGGGGGAGTGTTGCGACCACGCGTGCCCAACGGCGCAAAACCCGTGACCCAGCCCACCGGGGCGCACAGCGTCAGCGACCGATGCCCACCGGGAGGGGTCCTAGTAGCGCCGATGCTCGGATGCTAGATTGGTCGAAACCGCCAGTTCGGCCCGTATGGGGGGAGCCTAGGCGGATTGTCTCTTCCGGATGAACCTCGGGCGATGAGGGACCACGACCGGCCCGGCGAAGGGCGGCAGGCGGGATCCCCGGCGTGGGCGCCGCCGGACGAGGCGACGCTCCGGTCGCTGATCGACCAGGTCCCCGTGACGGTCTACATCGACCGCCTCGACGACATCAGCTCCAACGTCTACATGAGCCCACAGCTCGAGTCCGAGCTCGGTTACTCGACCGAGGAATGGGCCGTCGACGAGGAGCTGCTCCTCAAGGTCCTCCACCCGGAGGACCGCGAACGCGTGCTCACCGAGCACCGGCGGTCGCGCGACACCGGCGAGCCGTTCTGCATGGAGTACCGCATGGTCGCGCGCGACGGGACCGTCCACTGGTTCCTCGACCAGGCGACGGTCATCCCCCACGAGGCGGGTGCGCCGAAGTTCCATCACGGCTTCCTCCTCGACATCACCGAGCGCAAGGAGCTGGAGGAGGCGCTCCGCCGCAGCGAGGAGGAACTTCGGCGGCAGAACCGGTACGTCGAGTCGCTGCTCGAGATCAGCCCGATCGCGATCGTCACCCTCGATCTCGACAGGGTGGTGACGTCATGGAACCTGGCTGCCGAGGCGCTGTTCGGCCATACGCGGACGGAGGCGATCGGGCGTGACCTCGACGACCTCATCGCGGATCGAGACGACCTCCGGGCGGAGGCGGTCGGCTACTACGACGAGCTGGTCCCGGGCGGGCGCTTCCGGGCCATGACGCGGCGTGGCCGGAAGGACGGCACGCTCGTGGACGTCGAGCTCTTCGCGGTGCTGGTGACGGTGGAGGGTCGGCCGACTGGATACCTCGTCGTCTACCACGACGTCACCGCGCTCAGGGCGCAGCACGAGGCCGAGCGGCGCTATCGAAAACTCGTCGAGCAGCTCCCACTCGTGACGTATGTCGATGAGGCGGTCCCGGTCGCCTCGTCGATCTACGTCAGCCCTCAGGTGGAAGGCCTGCTCGGCTACCCCCCCGAGGACTGGCTGGCCGATCCCGGGTTCTTCCCCAAGCTCCTGCACCCCGACGAC
>DASUPQ010000343.1 GCA_036280995.1 Actinomycetota bacterium
GGCCGACGGGCGCCGGGAACGGGTCATGCGTTAACTCTATATAGTCAGAGTTTTGCTTGTCAACGTCGTGGGCTCTCTGCTGGCACCGAAGACCGGCACCGGCGCAATAAGGAGTTGGGGCCGCTCGGCCAGGCCGCGCGACAAGCCGACAAATCAGGGCCTGTTCAAGATGTCATCGCCGCCCGTTGATCGCGGCGACCTGCATGGTGGCCTTGTAGCGCGCCCGGTCAGTGGTCAGCCCGGGAAGCCGCACCGCGGCCAGCTCCCCGAGCCAGTGGCCTTCCAGCCGGTCCAGCAGCCGCCGCAACCCAAGGACCCGTTCGGCCCGGGCGGCCCCGCCAGGCCGTCAGGGTCCTGTCGAACCCACGAGGCCCAGCAACCGAGGGCCGACGACCCCCACCCCCCCCCCCGGCACGGGACATGGGGTCCAACCTCCGGGACCCCCGACCCACCGCCCCCTACATCCATGGGGACCCGACTCACCACCTGCCCGCCCCACCAGCCCTGCTATCGTCCGCCGCATGCGGAACCGTACCGGTGGCCAGATCGTCACCGACGCCTTGGAGGCCAACGGGATCGAGGCCGTCTTCTGCGTGCCCGGGGAGAGCTTCCTGGCCGTGCTGGACGCCCTCTACGGCGGGCCGACCCGGTTGATCACGTGCCGGCACGAGGCCGCGGCGGCCAACATGGCGGTGGCCTACGGGAAGCTCACCGGGCGGCCCGGCGTCTGCCTGGTCACCAGGGGGCCGGGGGCCACCCAGGCCAGCGTCGGGGTCCACACCGCGGCGCAGGACTCGGCGCCCATGCTGCTGCTGGTCGGGCAGGTGGGGCGGGCCGTCCGCGGCCGCGAGGCGTTCCAGGAGCTGGACGTGCCGGCCGTGTTCGGGCCGATGGCCAAGTGGGCGGCCGAGGCGGACGATCCGGCTCGGCTGCCGGAGCTGCTGGCCAGGGCGGTCCAGGTGGCGGTGTCGGGGCGGCCGGGACCGGTGGTGCTGGCCCTGCCCGAGGACGTGCTGGCCGCGACCGCCCGGGTGGCCGACGCCCGTCCCGTGCGGCCGGTCGTCCCGGCGGCCGCTCCGGCCGACCTGGCCCGCCTGCGCGAGCTGCTCGGCGGGGCCCGGCGGCCGCTGGTGATCGCCGGCGGCCCCGGATGGACCGAGGCGGCCGCGGCCGGCCTGCGGGCCGTGGCCGAGGCCAGCCAGCTGCCGGTGGCGGTCTCGTTCCGCTCCCAGGACGTGCTCGACAACCGCTCCCCCAGCTACGTCGGTGACCTCGGGGTGAGCCCCAACCCGGCCCTGGCCGAGCGGGTCCGGGCGGCCGACCTGGTGGTGGCCGTCGGGCCCCGCCTCGGGGAGATCACCACCGGCGCCTACCGGCTGCTGGAGGCGCCGGTCCCCCGCCAACGGCTCGTCCACGTCCACCCCGGCCTGGCCGAGCTGGGCCGGGTCTACCAGCCCGACCTGGCCGTCAACGCCGCCGTGGGCCCGTTCGTGGCCGCCTGGCGCTCGGTCCCGCCGGTGCGGGGCGAGGCCTGGGCGGTCTGGACGGAGGCGGCCCGGGCCAACTACCTGGCCTGGGTGCGGCCGTGGCCGGCCCCGGGCGGCGCCCTCGGCAAGGCCCCGGGCAGCATTTCCGGCAAGGCCCCGGGCAGCGCTCCCGGCAAGGCCCCCGACAGCGCCTCCGGCACGGTACCCACCAGCGACCCCGCCAAGACCCCCGGGACGGTCGACCTCGGGCAGGTGATGGCGGCCCTGCGCGAGCGGCTGCCCGACGACGCGGTGATCACCAGCGGGGCCGGGAACTTCACCGGCTGGGTCCACCGCTTCTTCCAGTTCCGGCGGCTCGGGACGCAGGTGGCGCCCAAGAGCGGCGCCATGGGCTTCGGCCTCCCGGCCGCGCTGGCCGCCAAGGTCGTCCACCCGGGCCGCCCAGTGGTGGCGGTGACCGGCGACGGCGACTTCCTGATGACCGGCCAGGAGCTGGCCACGGCCGTCCAGCACCGCCTGGACGTGGTCGTGCTGGTGGCCAACAACGGCATGTACGGCACCATCCGCATGCACCAGGAGCGGACCTACCCGGGCCGGGTGATCGCGACCGACCTGCGGAACCCCGGCTTCGCCGCCCTGGCCGAGGCCTACGGCGCCCATGGCGAGACGGTCACCGACGCCGAGGAGTTCCCGGCCGCCCTGGAGCGGGCCCTGGCCGCCGGGCGCCCGGCCGTGCTCGACCTCCACGTTGATCCCGAGGCGATCGCCCCCGGCCTGTCGCTGGCCGCCCTGCGGCGCCACTGAGCTTGTCCTCTTGCCGGTTGCGGGCGGCTGCTGCCAGGATCGGCGGATGGGACGCCTCGACGACCTCGACCTGAGCCTCAGGCTGAGCCGCCAGGAGGAGGCGGAGCGGCTGGAGACGGCCTCCAACCGGCTGCTGGAGCTGCGGCTCACCCTGGGCGGGCTGCTGGGGGACGGGCGGCTGGGGCCGCCGGTGTGCGTGCTGTTCGAGGGTTGGGACGCCTCCGGCAAGGGCGGCGCCATCCGCCGTCTGGTCCATCCGATGGACCCCCGGCACGTGCGGGTGGCCACCTTCGCCGCCCCGACCTACGACGAGAAGCGGCACCACTTCCTGCTCCGGTTCTGGTCGAGCCTGCCCGGGTGGGGCGGCATGGCCGTGCTCGACCGCTCCTGGTACGGGCGGGTCCTGGTCGAGCGGGTGGAGGGGTTCGCCACGGTCGACCAGTGGAGCCGGGGCTACGACGAGATCGTCGACTTCGAGCGCTCGCTGGCGCTCGAGGGCATGATCCTGCTCAAGTTCTGGATGCACATCTCCGAGGAGGAGCAGCTGCGCCGGTTCAAGCGGCGCGAGACCGAGCCCCTGAAGACCTGGAAGCTGACCGACGAGGACTGGCGCAACCGCGAGAAGCGCGCCGCCTACGAGCAGGCCATCGAGGACATGCTGGAGCGGACCGATCATCCGCTGGCCCCCTGGTTCCTGATCCCGGCCGAGTCCAAGCGCTACGCCAGGGTCAACGTCGTGGAGACGGCCATCGCCGAGATCGAGCGGGGCATGCGCGAGCGCGGCTTCGAGCCACCGACCCCCCGCCCGCGGCCCCTCGGCAAGACCAGGACCAAGGGAAAGAGCGGCAAGGCCCAGACCTAGCGCGCTTGCGCCGGTCCGACCAGGACGGCGGCGACCGGCTCGGCCTGCTGATCGTGGCCGCCCGGCCCACGGCCAACGGTTCGCGGTCCGGCTCGGCCCCTCCCCAGGGCGGCGTCACCGCCACCGCGCGCCTTCCCGCGACGGTCCTCTCGGCCCGCGCCCCGGACCCCGTCCGGCCGGGCTGACACCGCCGGCGCCTTGACCGGCGTCGTGCCGCCGCTCGGCCGCGGGAAGGAGTGATACGTAGTTCGGATAACCCATTAGGGACTACGCCGCTGCGCACCCCTTGAGCTACGACACATCGGTCTGACCAGCCGAGAGTCCGCAGATTCCCGCATTGTGGCGGGCTTGACAGAAACGGTAGCGTCAAGCGCCTTCCTCTCCCGCCGTACGCAAGGTTGGTCGCAGATGTTCCGTAACCTACCGATCCGAACCAAGCTCATCATCTGCGTGCTCGGCCCCCTGCTGATGCTGGCCGTCCTCGCCCTCGTGGGCATCCGCCAGAACCAGGCTGAGAGCGACCGGGCCGCCCGCAGCACCGCCTTCGCCCGCCTGGCCGCCGGCCTGGCGCCCCTGGTCCACCAGCTCCAGGGCGAGCGCAGTCTCTCGGTCAGCTACATCGACAGCGACCGCCGGCAGTGGGAGGTGGCGCTGCGCAAGCAGCGGCGCGCGGTCGACCAGGCGGCCGCCACCTACCGGGCCGAGGCCCAGCGGCTCAGCGCCGGCGACGAGCTGCTGGCGGAGAAGATCGAGTACGGCCTGAGCGAGCTGGGCCGCCTCGACGAACAGCGGAACACGATCGACCAGGCCAGGATCGACCCGTCCAAGCTGGAGGTCGAGCCCGGCATCGAGCTGCACGAGGAGGAGGGCGAGGAGGAGCTCGAGCACGCCACCGAGGAGGGCCACGGCCCGCTCGACACCCCGGACGCGGCGCTGGAGCAGTACACCGACACCATCAGCGACCTGCTCGACATCAACGGCGAGATCGCGCCCCGCTCCAACAACGAGCTTCTGCTCAAGGGCGTGGCCGCCTCGGTCGCGATCTCCCGGGCCAAGGACTTCGCCGACGCCCAGCGCAGCCTGCTCCAGAACGTCTACACGGCGGACCGGTTCGAGGGCAACGAGCACGCCAAGCTCAGCGCCCTGGTCGCCGCCGAGGTCATCTACACCGCCCAGTTCGACGCCAACGCCACCGAGGCCCAGCACGAGTACCGCGAGCAGGTCGTGGCCGGGCCGGAGGTCCAACGGGTCGACGAGTTCATCGAGCAGGCCCTCAAGCCCGAGAGCGCCACCGCCCCCAAGCTCGGCATCAACCCGCAGTACTGGTTCGGCGCCATGAGCGTCAAGCTGGACCGCATGCGGGTGGTCGAGGAGCGCCTCAGCGCCGACGTGATCGCCACCAGCACGGCCATCAAGGAAGGCGCCGACCGGCGGGCCTGGCTGTACAGCCTGCTGCTGGCCGCCGCTCTGGCCGTCGCCGTGGTGCTGGCCCTGGTCACCGCCCGCTCGCTCATCCGGCCCATGCGCCGGCTCGAGGGGGCGGCCGAGGAGACGGCCGAGCA
>DASUPQ010000344.1 GCA_036280995.1 Actinomycetota bacterium
CCAAGGACTTCGAGAACCTCGCCGTCAACGCGCTTGCCTTCCTCTGCCTCGGCATGATCCGCCTCATGCTGCGTAGGCTCGCACGAGCCTCAGACCGCTCGTGATCTTTCCGGACGGCCTCTACCACTACTCTGGGACGTCCTGTTTCGCTGAGCGTTTCGACGGCGACCTCGGCGAGGGAGGGATACCATGCGGATGTGGGCACCGGACGGCTGGGAGGGCGAGCTCGAGCGCTGGCTGGCGCCGTTCCTGGCGGCGCTGGGCCGGGAGGCGCAGCGGCGCTGGGCACCGGTCTACCTCAAGGGCCTGCTCCTGCCCGGCGAGCGCAAGAGCGTCGAGCCGCTCGCGACGCGGGTCGCGCCCGGCGACACGGAGCAGCTGCCCCACTTCGTCGGCGGCTCGCCCTGGGCGACCGGACCGCTCGAGGCCGTCCTGGCGAGGGAGGCCGACCGGCTGGTGGGCGGGCCGGAGGCGGTGCTGGTGGTCGACGACACCGCCCTGCCGAAGCAGGGCCGGCACTCGGTCGGGGTGGCGCGCCAGTACTGCGGCGCGCTGGGCAAGCGGGCCAACTGCCAGGTCCTGGTCTCGCTGACCCTGGCCCGGGGCGAGGTCCCGGTACCCGTGGGCTTGCGGCTGTTCCTGCCGGCGGGATGGACGGACGACCCAGATCGCTGCGCCCGGGCCGGGGTGCCCGAGGAGCACCGCCGAGCCCTGGCGAAGACCGAGATCGCGCTCGAGGAGATCGACCGGGTCATCGCCGCCGGCGTCCGCTTCGGCCGGGTGGTGACGGACGCCGGCTACGGGATCAGCGCCGCCTTCCGCCGGGGCCTGAGCGCGCGCGGGCTCCTCTGGGCGGCCGGCGTCCTCAAGACCCAGAACGTCTACCCGGCCGGGGTCGAGCTGGGCTGGCCGGTGGCGCGCACCGGGCGCCCGCGCAAGCATCCCGTACCGAGCGAGGACCCGGTCCCGGCCGAGGCCGCCCTGGCGGGCGCCGAGTGGCGCCGGATCAGCTGGCGGCGCGGCACCAAGGGGCCGCTCGCGGCCGAGTTCGCGGCCATGCGGGGGTGCGCCCGGCCGATGGCGAGCAGCTCAGGAACGGCCGGCACCTGCCCGGGGACGAGGCCTGGCTGGTGGGCGAGCATCGGGCGTCGGGCGAGCGCAAGTACTACCTCTCCAACCTGCCTGCCGACGCACCGCTCGAGACCCTGGCGGCGCTGATCAAGGCCCGTTGGGCGTGCGAGCAGGCGCACCAGCAGCTGAAGGAGGAGCTGGGCCTCGACCACTTCGAGGGCCGCTCCTGGCGCGGGCTGCACCACCACGCGCTCCTGTGCCGGATCGCCTTCGCCTTCCTGCAGCACCTGCGGCTGCGGGAGCGGGGGGAAAAGCGGCGCCGGGCCACCCGGACCGCCGCCGCGTCCGACGCTGCCCGAGGTGCGGCGCCGCGTCCTGGCCGCGCTGACGCGCGTGCTCCTGCGCTGCCCGCACTGCCGGCAGCGCTTCGCCCATCACCTCCGGTTCTGAACGTCCCAGAGTAGTGCTAAGAGCCTGCCTGAAACTAAAACCCTGACCTAATGCAGCTTTCCCCGTGAACGCTGCGGCCGCCCCCGCCGTTGCTCGTCGATCCCGACCCAAGGACGACGCGCATGGCATGGACGACCGAGGACCGACGCCGGTACGCGCCGGCCATTCAGGAGGTGGTGCGGCAGGGCATGCTTGTCCGCTTGGCGGTCACGATCGATGCGATCGATCCGCCCGCCTCGGTCGGCCGGCCGCGGGTCTGGCCGACCTTGGTCATGCTCCAGGCCTTGTGGCACGTCGCCCGCGACGACCGGGCTTGGCGACGACTGCCGCCCGCCTCGCCGCCGCACCAGACGGTATGGAGCCGGCTCATGGGCTGGCGGCGGCGGGCCGTGCTCGACCGGGCGCTGCGGGTTCTGGTCGTGTGCCGCCGCCTCGCGGCTGGCCGGAAACGATGGCCGACGGCGGCGATCGTCGACACGCAGACCGTCAAGGTCGGCCCGCAGCGTGGCCCGCGCGGGTACGACGCCAACAAGAAGATCAAAGGCCGAAAGCGCGTGCTGATGATCGACACCCAAGGCGATCCACTCGGGGTGCAGGTGGTGGCGGCCGACGTGCAGGACCGCGACGCATTGCGCGCCCTCGGCCCTGACCTCGATGTGCACGCCTCCTTGCTGCTGACCTGGCTCGACCGCGGCTTCGCCGGTGATGATCCAGCGATCTTCCTGCGCAGCCACGGCATCAGCGCCGAACTGGTCGGGACAGTCGGCCGCAAGGGGTTCCAGGTCGAGCCCCGGCGATGGAAGGTCGAGCAGACCTTCGGCTGCCTGCAGCGCTACCGCCGGCTGCGTGTCGAGGACGAGGTGAACAACGCGACCTCGCGCCACATGACCATCCTGGCTTCGGTGTTCATGACCGGCATGCGCCTCGAGCGCATGCTACAGTCGTGAGGGTTTCAGGCAGGCTCTAAGTGGTTCATCCGGCAAGTGGCGATATACTGGGCCGTCCCTTGCCGGAGACGGGCGATGCGACGGTTACGGCTACGTGATCTGACGGGCGAGGAACGCACCACGGTAGAACGGCTGGCCCATTCACGCACAGCGCCCGCGCGGCAGGTCGAGCGGGCACGGATCATCTGGCACGCCGGCCAGGGCCAGGCGGTGCCGGAGATTGCCGACCAACTCCGTCTCAGGACCTACCGGGTGCGCGGCTGGATCCATCGGTTCAATGCCGAGGGCCTCACCGGCCTCGAGGATCGGTCCCGTAGCGGCCGGCCGCCAACCTATTCGCCCGAGCAGGTCGCCACGGTGATCGCCACCGCACTCACCGATCCCAAAACGCTGGATTTGCCGTTCGCCTCCTGGACGCTGGACCGGCTGACCGCCTACCTCAACGAGCACCAGGGGATCGCGGTCAAGCGCAGCCGGATCGACGAGATTCTCCTCGCCGAGGGCTTGCGTTGGCGCAGGCATGAGACCTGGTTCGGCGAGCGGGTCGATCCCGCGTTCGCCGAAAAAAGGGGCGGATCGAGGCCCTCTACACGGCACCGCCGGCGGGCAGCCTAGTCGTTTGCCTGGACGAGATGGGGCCGGAGAGCGCCAAGACCTATGCCGGCCAAGCGATCGTCGCGATCAAGGACCACGCCGGGCGAGCCTGGCAGGAGATCGACCACGGCCGGCGCGGCAAGGGCTACATCTTCGGCGCCTTCTGCCCCGCCACGGGCGACGCCTTCACCAAACCCTACCCTGGACGGGGCACCGCCTGCTGGGTCGCCTTCCTGGAGGAGGTCGAGCATTGGCTGCCAGCCGCGGTCGAACGGGTCTATGCCGTCCTCGACAACCTGAGCAGCCATCGGGCTACCGACGTCCTGCTGTTCTTGCTGACCCACCCGCGCTGGGAAATGGTGTTCCAGCCGAAGTACGCGGCCTACCTCAACCTGATCGAACCGTGGTGGAAGGTACTGCGCTCCTTGGCGCTCAAGGGCCGGCGGTTCGAGAACTGGGAGGAAATCGCCCAAGCGGTCGAGCGTGCGACCGCCTACTGGAACGCGCACCGGCATCCTTTTGTCTGGGGTCGGCGGCGCCGGCACCAGCCGCGTCGACAGCCCGGCATCGCGCTCCTGCCCAAGGCTGCCTGACTTGCCGGATGAACCACTAAGAGCCGTGCCGAAAACTCGATCATGCCCTGATCTGCCGCTCGAACCGTGCGCCGGTCAGGAACAGCGCGGCCAGCAGGGTCATGGTGCGGGACATCCGCGTGCTGCCCTCATGATCGACCTGCAGGCGGCGGTAGCGCTGCAGGCAAGCAAAGGTCTGCTCGATCTTCCATCGCCGTGGCTCGACGATAAAGCCGGTCTTGTTCGCGCGCCCGACCAGCTCGAGGTCGATGCCGTTGCGGATCATGGGTGCCGTAGCGGCATCCCCGTTGAAGCCGAGATCGGCCCACACCTTGAGCAGCGAGCTGGCCGCGAGTTCCGGCTCGATCATCGCCGCGGTGTCGCGATCCTGGATAAAGGCAGGCACCACGCGCAACCCTTGCACCAAGCCCTCGGTGTCGACCAGCAGTACCCGCTTGCGGCCCTTGACGCGCTTGGCCGCGTCGTAGCCGCGCGGCCCGCCCTGCGGGCCGGTCCTCACGCTTTGGGTGTCGAGGATGCCGGCGGTCGAGCGCCACCTGCGGCCGCGCGCCAAGCGCAGGCAGCCGTTGAGCACGGCCAGGGCACGCTCGAGCACGCCGAGACGTACCCAGCGCTCCAGGCGGCTGCCGATCGTCTGCCGCGGCGGGTAGAGGGCCGGCAGCAGCTTCCAGGCGGCGCCGGCGCGGCACAGCCACCACAGCGCCTGCAGCATGGTGAGCGTCGACCACAGCCTTGGCCGGCCGGTCGGCGCCGGCGGGTCGATGGCATCGATCATTGTGGCCAGACGGATGGTCGCGTTCGCGCGCACCGCGTCGCTGATCGCCGGCCCGTATCGCCGGCGCTGTTCAGACGTCCAGGGGATCTTCAGTGTTCCTTGCGGGGGAACCACCCATATAGGCATCCGATGTACAACCTGCTTGCAGGCCAAACCGGCAGCTACCGCAAAAGCTTAACGGTTTTCGGCACGGCTCTAACACTACCCTGCCGCCTTTTGCCTGATCGACCGTTCGCGCCGCAGCGATGCTCACGGTGGGAGGGGCGGATGGACGGGTCACCAGCCCGGGGCTGGGAGCGGGAACTCGGACGCTGGCTCAAGCCGATCCTGGGGCGGCTTGGGCGCGAGACGCAGCGGCGTTGGGCGCCGGTCTACCTCAAGGGCCTGATCCTGCCGGGCGAGCGCAAGAGCGTGGAGCCGATGGCGGCCCGGGTGGCGCCGGGCGACACCCAGCAGCTGCACCACTTCGTCTCGGCCTCGCCCTGGGCCACCGCGCCGCTGGAAGAGGAGCTGGCGAGGCAGGCCGACCGGCTGGTGGGCGGACCCGGCGCGGTGCTCGTGGTCGACGATACCGCGCTGGTGAAGCAGGGCCGGCACTCGGTGGGGGTGAAACGCCAATACTGCGGCCAGCTCGGCAAGCGCGCCAATTGTCAGTCCCTGGTCTCGCTCACCCTGGCCCGAGGCGAGGTGCCGGTGTGCGTCGGCCTGCGGCTGTTCTTACCGGAGGACTGGTGCGGTGACGCGGGGCGGCGTGCGGTCGCGGGCGTGCCCGAAGCGATCGAGCACCGACCGAAGTGGCGGATCGCGCTCGACGAGATCGATCGGGTCCTGGCGTCGGGTGTCCGGTTCGGCCGCGTCCTGGCCGACGCCGAGTACGGCAAGGCGGCCGAGTTCCGCACCGGCCTCGCGGCGCGGCAGCTCAGCTTCGCCGTCGGCATCCCGCCGACGCAGAAGGTCTACCCGGGCAACGTGACGCTCGCCTATCCCGAGCCCAAGCCGACCGGCCGCCCGCGCAAGCACCCGGTGCCCTCGGCCGCGAGCGTGGCGGCGGCCGGGCTGATCGAGGCCCGGCCGGCGGCGTTCCGCACCGTCTCCTGGCGGACCGGCACCAAGGGCGCGCTCAAGGCCGAGTTCGCTGCGCTCCGGGTCCGCGTGGCCGACGGGCCGGTCGCGGCTCGGGCGCAGCACCTCCCGGGTGAGGAGGCGTGGCTCGTCGGCGAGCACCGCGCCGGCGGCGAGCGCAAGTACTACCTGGCCAACCTCCCCGCCGACGCGACGCTCGAGACTCTGGCCGCGGCGATCAAAGCGCGCTGGGTCTGCAAGCAGATGCACCAACAGATGAAGGACGAGCTGGGCCTCGACCACTTCGAGGGCCGGGGCTGGCGCGGGCTGCACCACCACGCGCTCCTGTGCCAGCTCGCCTTCGCCTTCTTGCAGCACCTGCGGCTCGGGGAAAAAAGAAGCCGACGCTTGGCCCGATGGCGGACCACCGCCTTGGCCGAGCCTGCCCGCCGTCCGCCGCCGCATCCAGGCGACCCTCTCTCGCGTCCTGCTGCGCTGCCCGCACTGCCGGCAACGCTTTGACCGTCACCTCCGGCTCTGAAAGTGGCAGGGTAGTGCTAGGGCGCTAGGCGCAGCGGCGCTGGGCGCCCTTCTACCTCAAGGGCCTGCTCCTGCCGGGCGAGCGCAAGAGCGTCGAGCCGATGGCGGCGCGCGTGGCGCCCGGCGGGCGACACCCAGCAGCTGCACCACCTCGTCTCGACCTCACCCTGGGCCACGGCGCCGCTCGAGGACGAGC
>DASUPQ010000345.1 GCA_036280995.1 Actinomycetota bacterium
AGCACCTGTTCACCATCGGGGCCGACGGCCGCGGCCTGCGCCGGGTCGGCGACGACGACGCCGGCGAGCTCGACCCGGCCTGGTCGCCCGACGGCCGCCGGATCGCCTACGCCCGGGCCGAGCCCTTCCGGTTCAGCCCACCGCCGTCGGTCCACCTGGCCCGGCCCGACGGCTCGGGCCGCCGCGACCTCACCCCGAGCCAGCCCTCGTTCCAGCCCGACTGGTCCCCCGACGGCCGCCGGGTCGCCCTCACCGTCCCCGGCGCGATGGAGACCACCGAGATCTCGATCGTCGACCTCGACGGGTCGCCGCTCGCGCTGTTCGACGACACCCCCACCTCCGACAGCGAGCCCCGCTGGTCCCCGGACGGCCGTCGCCTGGCCGTCTCCGCCTACGGCGGCCCCGACAACGACGACGTCGCCCTGATCGACCCGGCGACCGGCCGGTTCCGCCGCCTCACCGACGGCCCCGGCTACGAGCACTCGCCGGCCTGGTCGCCCGACGGCCGCCGCATCGCCTACGTCAACGACGGCGCCGTCCACGTCATGCGCGCCGACGGCTCCGCCGACCGCGCCCTGACCCGGGGCCGCAAGGACGCCGCCCCGGCCTGGTCCCCCGACGGCCGCCGCCTCACCTTCGTCCGCGACGGCAACCTGTTCATCACCGGCCCCGACGGGTCGGGCGCCGCCTGCGTCCGGACCGGCATGCTCCTCACCAGCGGCGCCCGATGGCGGCCCCTCCCATGAACCGGCTGTGGACAACCCTGCGTCCCACCTGCCCGGACGGGCTTCCCTCCCGGTTCGGGGGCCCCGGGAACCGGGGAGGGGCGGGCTCCGGCGCGCCCGGCGGGCGCGGGTTCCGCCCGCCCGGTCGGCGGCTGGCCGTGGTCCTGCTGGCGGGGATCGGGATGCTGGGGCTGGTCGGGTGCGACCCGGGGTCGCCGGACCGGGAGGCCGGCTCCCCCACCACGACCTCGGCCGCGGCCGGGGGCGGGACCTGCGAGGCGACCCGGGGGGAGCCCGCCGGCCAGGGAGGGGAGCGGGTGGCGGCGGCGGACGCGCCGTCGACGGCGCGGCTCGGGCCCGGCGGGGACGTCGAGCGGACGGCGGAGACCGTGGCCGCGGGGCGGGACGGGGAGCGGCTGGTGGTGGAGGGGACGGTGTACCGCGCCGACTGCCGGACCCCGCTGGCCGGGGCCTCGGTGGCGGTGTGGCAGACCAACGCGGCCGGCGAATACGGGCCCGGCCAGGGGACCAGCGCCGAGCGCTGCTGCTACCTGGCGGCGGCGCTCCGGACCGACCAGCGCGGGCGCTACCGCTTCGAGACGGTCAAGCCGGGCCACTACAGGGGCGAGGCGGAGCCGCCGCCGGCCCACATCCACTTCGAGGTCCAGCACCCCGACGCGACCGGGCTGCTGACCGAGCTGCTGTTCGAGGGCGACCCGTGGCTCCAGCCCGGCGCGCTGGGCGAGGTGGTGGCGCCCACGCCGGTCCCCGGGTCGGCCCCGCCCGAGCTCCGGGCGCGCTTCGACATCGTGCTCCGCCCCTAGCCTCCCGGACGAATTCCTTGAGTCGGGCGGCTCGGTGCCGATCGGGTCTGCAGACCCGACGACCCTGGCGGCGCACTTCCGGGGGCAGCGGTGCGGACGAGGCGGTGGCGGTTCCACCTGGGCGGCAGCTGCGCGCTCGCCCTCGCCTACGTGTACCTGCCGTACCCGGCCTGAGCCACCCGGCCAGACGCGCCGTGGCATGCTCGACCCGCGATGGGAGACGCGACCCTCACCGCCGCGGAGCGGCGGCGGCTGGCGCCGGTGGCCGCCGCCCTGGCCCGCGCCCGCGACGCCGGGCCGCCCCGCCTGGAGCCGGTGGCCGGGCCCATCCCGGCCACCGGGGCCGCCGGGCTCCTGGCCGGGACCTTCAACCCGTTCACCCGGGCCCACGCCGCCCTCGCCGTGGCCGGCCACCGGGCCGGCTGCCGGGTGGTGGTGCTGGCCATGGCCCCGGTCAGCCTGGCCAAGGAGGGCCTGGAGCGCGCCCACCCGGTGGACCGCCTCGACTGGGTCGCGGCCTGGGCGCGCCGCCACCCATGGGCCGTTCCGGCCGCGTCCAGCCACCCCCTGCTGGTCGACATGGCCGAGGCCCTCGGCCGCGCCACCGGAGGGCGGGTGGCCCTGCTGCTCGGAGCCGACAAGGCGGCCCAGCTGGTCGAGCCCCGCTGGTACGACGATCCGGCGGCGGCCATGGACCGCCTGGGCCGGGCGGCCACCCTGCTGGTCGCCGAGCGGGCCGGCCACCGGGCGCCCGACCTGCCGGTGGCGGCGGCGCCGCTGCCCACCGCGGCCTGGGTGCCCGAGCGGTCCTCGACCCAGGCCCGCGACGCCGCCGCCCACGGCCGGCCGCTCGGCGAGCTGCTCCCGGCCGCGGTCGCCCGCGGGGTCGAGCGGACCGGCGCCTATGCCCCCGGCGACGCCTACGGGGTAAGGATCCGGGCCCTGGAGGCGCTAACTGTCTCAGGTGGACACGGAAGGCTAGGCTTCCGTCCCGAGGCCCCTGACCGCCGGAGGTAGCCCCATGGCCGTTCGCGACATGGAGTTCGTGATCATCGGCGGCGGGGTGGCCGCCGCCAAGGCGGCCGAGGGGGTACGAGCCGCCGGCGGCGAAGGCTCCGCCGTGGTCCTGACCGCCGAGCCGGAGCTGCCGTACGAACGGCCGCCGCTGTCCAAGGAGTTCCTGCGCGGCGAGGCCGGCCGCGAGAAGACCCGCACCCACGACGAGGCCTGGTACCGCGACCACGACGTCGAGGTCCTGCTGGCCACCAGGGCCAGCACCCTCGACCCGGCCACCCGCACGGTCACCACCGAGGTCGGCGACCAGCTCCGCTACGGCGGCGGCCTGGTGCTGGCCACCGGCGCCCAGCCGGTCCGGCTCGGGCTGCCCGGCGAGGACCTGGAGGGCGTCTACTACCTGCGCACGGTCGACGACGCCGAGCGGCTGCGGGCGGCCATCTCCCGGGCCGAGAACATGGTGATCGTCGGCGGCGGCTTCATCGGCGCCGAGGTCGCCGCCAGCGCCACCCAGATGGACACCCGGGTGACCCTCCTGGAGATGGCCGAGACCCTCTGGACCCGGGCCGTCGGCCCCGAGATGGGCCGCTTCTTCGAGGACTTCCTGCGCGACCGGGGCGTGCACGTCCGCACCCGGACCCGGGCCGAGGCGCTGGAGGGCGGCGAGACGGTGGAGGCGGTGGTGCTGCCCGACGGCTCCCGGCTCCACGCCAACCTGGTGGTGATCGGGGTCGGGGTCCGGCCCGACACCGGCCTGGCCGAGCAGGCCGGCCTGCCGGTCGACGACGGCATCCTGGTCGACCAGGAGCTGCGGGCGGCCGAGGGCGTGTTCGCCGCCGGGGACGTGGCCAACGCCGAGCACCCGCTGTTCGGGCGCATCCGCATCGAGCACTGGGCCGAGGCCCTCAACCAGGGCCTGCTGGCCGGCCGGAACCTGGCCGGGGCGGGCGAGCGCTACGACCGCGTGCCCTACTTCTTCTCCGACCAGTTCGACCTGTCCCTGTCCTACCTGGGTCACGTGCGGGAGTGGGACGAGCTGGTGGTGCGGGGCAGCCGCGAGGTCAAGGAGCCGAGGTTCGTCGCCTGGTATCTGCGCGAGGGCACGCCGCGGGCGGCCCTGATCGTCAACGACGGGGACGCCGAGGACCCGGTCCGCGAGGTCATCCGCCGGGCCCAGCCGGTGGACGCCGCCCGGCTGGCCGACGAGGGCGTTGACCTGGGCGATCTGTAGGCCGGGGCAAAAAGGGCCCCCGCGCCATCCGGGGGGGCCAAGACAGCGCGAGGGGCCGCAGTGGGCATAGTACGCCGTTTTCGCGGTCTGTGTTGTGCCAGAGGGGGACGACGGCCCTCTTGCGAGCAAGATCGCCCCATCGACGGACCCCCCTGCCTCGGCCACCGTAGGCTCTGCTACGTAGGCCAGTCTGCGCCCCTCTTGCCTTCCGTGGCATCGTGGAGAGCATGGATCACACGACGCTGATCAGGCGGCCCCGGCTCCGGGGCCCCGTGCTGCTGGCCGCCTTCGACGGCTGGAACGACGCCGGTGAGGCCGCCACCACCGCCCTGGACGCGATCGGGGACGGGCTGGCGGCCGAGACCTTCGCCGTCATCGACCCCGAGGAGTTCTACGACTTCCAGGCGACCCGTCCGACGGTGCGGCAGGTCGACGGCCACCGGCGGATCGAGTGGCCGTCCATCGAGCTGCGCGCCGCCCGCCTGCCGGCCGCCGAGCACGACCTGATCGTGGTCAGGGGGCACGAGCCCAACCTGCGCTGGCGGACCTTCGCCTCGGAGATCGTCGAGCTGGCCGCCGACCTCCGGGTCGAGATGGTGGTCACGGTCGGCGCCCTGCTGGCCGACGTGCCCCACACCCGGCCGGTCCAGGTGGTCAGCTCGGCCGGCGACCGGGACCTGGCCGAGCGCCTGGGGCTGAACGTCTCCCGCTACGAGGGGCCGACCGGGATCCTCGGCGTCCTCGGCGACGTGGCCACCCGGCAGGGCATCCCGACGGTCGGCCTGTGGGCCGCCCTGCCCCACTACCTGAACCTGGCCCCCAACCCCTGGGGCGCCATGGCGCTGATCCGGGAGCTGCGGCGGCTGCTGCCGATGGCCGTCGACACCAGCGCCCTGGCCGGCCAGACGGAGGCCTTCGACACGGCCGTGGCCGAGCTGGTCGAGGAGAACCCGGAGCTCGCCGGCTACATCGAGCGGCTCGAGGCCGACACCGACGACGAGGACGAGGACGAGGAGGGGTCGCCCGGCCTCGCCGACCTCCCCCCCGAGGAGCTGGTCGCCGAGGTCGAGCGCTACCTGCGCGACCACCCGGGCGGATCGAGGAACTAGCTCCGCAACAGGATCCGGCCCTCCGGGCCGGATGGGCCGGGCGGGCCGGTTGGCTGCCGGGCCGGTACCTGACCCGGCGGGCAGGGGCAGCTCGAGCCGCTCTGCGACGGCAGCCTGCGCCCTTGCCAGGCCGGATGCTAGCATCCGGTCAATCATGTCAATAGTCTTTAACTCATCTATCTCGTCGAGGACGCTGGCGCGGCTGCGCCGAACTCGGCAAACCACCGCGCGAGCAGGCACGATGGTGGCGAACGAACCGGCCCGACACCCGCCCAGGAGGCAGCGACCACATGGATCCCGTCGTCCCGTCGACCGGCTGGGGGGTCACGCACCTGTTCTTCCGCGTCG
>DASUPQ010000346.1 GCA_036280995.1 Actinomycetota bacterium
CCTCCCGCCCCAGACCCAGCGCAGCCCGAACGCGCCGCGTGGAACCCCTGGCGGGCGTCGCCCGCCCAGGCGGTCCCGGCTCCCTGGTCCAGCCGCCCAGCCGCCGCCCGCAGGGCCGCCGCCTCGGCCGGCACCACCTCCCCCGTGCCCATCCCGGCGGCGAGCAGGAACGGCCGCTCCGCCCCCAGGTCCCGCAGCCGCCGGCAGGTCCCTGTCAGCGCCGCCAGCGGCCCCCCGGTCAGCACCACCTTCCGCCCGGCGAACAGCGGCCGGAGCTCCTCCACCAGGCTGGGTCCCATCACCCAGAGGAATCGCTCAGGCGCCGCCGGCCACGGCGGGGCGGGGGTGTTCCTCGGGGTTGACGCGGACGTCGACGAGGGCGGTGCCGGGGGTGGTGAAGGCCCGGCGGACGGCGGGCTCGACCTCGGCGGCGCGGTCGACCCGGAGGCCGAGGGCGCCGTTGGCGCCGGCCCAGGTGGCGAAGTCGGCCGGGCCGCCGGCGGCGTCGTGGTCGCCGCTGCGGAGGCGGTGGCCGAGGGAGGAGACGTTGCTGACCACGACCTTGACCGGCAGGCGGTACTGGATGGCGGTGAGCAGCTCGCCCATCACCTTGGCGAACCCGTCCGAGCCGGTGACGGCGATGCAGCAGCGGCCCGGGTGGGCCCACTGGGCGGCGATGGCGTAGGGCACGCCGGCGGCGATCGTGGCCAGGTTGGCCGAGAGGAGGTAGTGGCGGTCCCCGCGGACGTCGAAGTGGCGGGCGGACCAGGTCGCGACCGTGCCCGAGTCGGAGGCGAGGATGGCGTCGGGGGCGGCCCAGCGGTCGACGACCCGCATCAGGTACTGGGGCTGGATGGGGTCGCGGGTCTGGTCCTCGAGCTCGTGGAGGCGTTCCCGCCAGGCGGCCATGCCGGTCTGGGCCTGCTCCAGGAACCCGCGGTCGGTCTTGCGCCGCAGCAGCGGCAGCAGCGCCCCCAGGGTCTCGGCGGCGTCCCCGAGCAGGGTGACCTCGGTGGCGTCCGAGCCGCCCAGGCGGGCCGGGTCGGTCTCGATCTGGACGGCCCTGACCTTGGCCGGGTCGGGCACGTTGGCCGGCCACGGGAAGCTGGTCCCGACCAGCAGCAGCGTGTCCGCGCCCTCCATGGCCTCCTCGGACGGCCGGGTCCCGAGCACGCCGATGCAGCCGGTGGTGAACGGGTGGTCGTCGGGCACGGCCGCCTTGCCCGGCAGGGACTTGACCACCGGCCCGGCGACGGCGTCGGCCACGGCCAGGAGCTCGTCCCTGGCCTCGAGGCCGCCCGCCCCGACCAGCAGCGCGACCCGCGAGCCCTGGTTGAGCACGTCGGCGGCCCGGGATAGATCGGCGTCGGGCGGGACCCCGGGCCCGGCGGTGAACAGCGGGGCCGTCGGCGGGGTCCCGGTCGGGGTGGTCAGCATCCATGGGCTGGTCTCGGCCGCCGTGTCCTCCAGGCCCGGCGGGAAGGTGATGTGGGACACCGTGCCCCTGGCCAGGGCGTGGCCGATGCCGATGTCGACCACGGCCGGGATCTGGACGGGCACGTTGACGCGCACGTTGTAGTCGGCGACGTCGTCGAAGGCCGACTCGAGGGCCAGCTCCTGCTGGAAGCTGGTCCCGAGCAGCCGGATCTCCTGGCTCTCGGTGATGGCCAGGACCGGTTGGTGGTCGAGCTTGGCGTCGTACAGCCCGCCCAGCAGCCGCAGCGCCCCCGGGCCGGAGGTGGCCAGGCAGACCCCGACCCGGCCGGTGGCCTTGGCGTACCCGGCGGCCATGAGGGCGGCCGCCTCCTCGTGGTGGACCAGCACCAGCTGGATCCGTCCGCCGTGGCGCCCGAACGCCTCGACCACGCCGTCGGCGCGGTCGGCCGGCAGCCCGAAGACGGTGTCGACCCCCCAGTCGACCAGCCGACCGACCAGCAGGTCCGCGGTGAGCTTCCGCACCAGGCTCCCTCCCCGAGCTTGGCGTCTAACCGAATGGTCTGGAAGCTACACGATTGTGGGTGATCGTCTCGATCAGCGACTGTTGACGACGTCGGCCAGGGTCTTGAGGAGCAGGTGGGTCGAGGTGGCGCCTGGGTCCTGGTGGTCGCGGGAGCGCTCGCCGAGGTAGCTGGCCCGTCCCTTGCGGGCGATCATCGGGATGGTGGCCTTCATGCCGGCCTCGGCGGCCGCGGCGGCGTCGTCCAGGGCCGGGCCCAGCTCCTTGCCCTCGGCCAGGGCGGCGTCCAGCGCCTCAAGGGCCGGGTGCCCGGCGTCCAGCATCGTCTTGTCCTCGAGCTGGGCCTTGCCCCTGGCGACCACGCTGTCGTACCCGGCCCGCAGCGCGGCCGCCAGCCGCTCGTCCTCGACCTCGGTCGCGTCGCCCAGCTCCTTGCCCATGCCGAGGAACAGCGACCCGTACAGCGGGCCCGAGGCCCCGCCGACCTTGCCGATCAGGGCCATCCCGACCGCCTTGAACACGCCCCCGAAGTCCTTGTCGCCCTCGAGGCCGTCGAGGCGCTGGACGGCCGCCTTGAATCCCCGGTTCATGTTGGTGCCGTGGTCGCCGTCGCCGATGGCCGAGTCCAGCCTGGTCAGGGTGGCCGCGTGCTCCTCGATCACGGACGCCGCCGACCTGACCCAGGCCTCCGCCTGGGCCACCGAGAACACCGGCTACACCCCCCAGCGCAGCGCCGGGGTGTGCACCGGGGCGTCCCACAGCCGGGTCTTCTCGTCGTCCAGGCGCAGGATGGTGACCGAGGCGCCCTGCATCTCCAGGGAGGTGATCAGCGGGCCGATCAGGTGCCGCGCCACCTGCACGCCGCCCTCGTCCAGGAGCTGGAGGACGCGCCGGTAGATCACGTACAGCTCGGCCAGGGGCGTGCCGCCCATGGAGTTGACGAACAGCAGCACCTGCTCGCCCGAGCTGAGCCCGAGGTCCTCGATCACCGGCCGGGCCAGCCGGTCGGTGAGCTGGTCGGCGCTCTCCATCTTGATCCGCTCGCGGCCCGGCTCGCCGTGGATGCCGATGCCGATCTCGACCTCGTCGTCGGGCAGGTCGAAGGTGGGCGACCCGGCCGCCGGGACCGTGCACGAGGTGAGGGCCAGCCCCATCGAGCGCACGTTGGCGTTGACGTCGCGGGCCAGGTCGGCCACGGACTGGAGGTTGGCGCCCTCCTCGGCCTTGGCCCCGACGATCTTCTCCATCAGCACGGTCCCGCCGACCCCGCGCCGTCCCTGGGTGTACAGCGAGTCCTTGACGGCCACGTCGTCGTCCACGACCACGCTCTCGACCTCGACCCCGGCGTCCCGGCCCAGGTCGGCCGCCATCTCGAAGTTCATCACGTCGCCGGAGTAGTTCTTGACGATGTGGAGCACCCCGGCCCCGCCGTCCACCTTCTTGGTCGCCCACTCCATCTGGTCGGGCGTCGGCGAGGTGAACACCTCGCCCGGGCAGGCCGCGTCCAGCATCCCCTTGCCCACGAACCCGCCGTGCATCGGCTCGTGCCCCGACCCGCCCCCGGAGATGACCCCGACCTTGCCCTGCACGGGAGCGTCGGTCCGGAAGACGACGAACGGGTCGTAGTTGACGTCGATGAGGTCGCCGTGGGCCTTCTGCATGCCCTCGAGCGACTCCTTGACGAAGTCGTCCACCGAGTTGATCAGTTTCTTCACGCCGGCCTCCACGGTTGCTCGATCGATGCGATGGCCCGGCGGGGACAGCCCCGCCGGGCCGACCCCGGCAACGGATCTAGTCGACCCACCCCCGGGTCCGCTCGATGGCCTTCTTCCACTGGGCGTAGCCGGTCTCGCGCTGGTCCTCCGACCACTGCGGCTCGAAGGTCCGGTCCACCTGCCAGTTCTCGCGCATCTCGTCCAGCGAGGACCAGTAGCCGGTGGCCAGCCCGGCCAGGTAGGCCGCGCCCAGCGCGGTCGTCTCCTGGACCTGCGGCCGGATCACCGGGATCCCGAGGACGTCGGCCTGGAGCTGCATGAGGAAGTTGTTCTTGACCGAGCCGCCGTCGACCCGCAGGTCCTCCAGGCGCTTGCCGGAGTCCTGCTCCACCGCCTCGACCACGTCGCGGCTCTGGTAGCACTCGGACTCGAGCGTCGCCCGGACCAGGTGGGCCCGGTTCACGTAGCGGGTCAGGCCGACGATCACGCCGCGGGCGCGCTCGTCCCAGTAGGGGGCGAACAGCCCCGAGAACGCGGGCACGAAGATGGCGCCGCCCGAGTCCTCGACCGACTGGGCGATCTCCTCGGTCTCGGCCGCGTTGGCGATCATCTTCAGGTTGTCGCGCAGCCACTGGACGGCCGCGCCGGTGATGGCGATCGAGCCCTCCAGGGCGTAGAAGCTGTTGCCCTTCTCGAGCGCGTAGAAGCCGGTGGTCAGCAGCCCCGACTTGGACGGCACGACCTGCTGGCCGGTGTTCTGGAGCAGGAAGTTGCCGGTGCCGTAGGTGTTCTTGGCCTGGCCGACGTCGAAGCAGGCCTGGCCGAACAGGGCCGCCTGCTGGTCGCCGGCGTCACCGGCGATCGGGACCTCGCCCCCCAAGGCGCC
>DASUPQ010000347.1 GCA_036280995.1 Actinomycetota bacterium
GCAGGTCGTGAAGAGGAGGCCGACTGAAATGTGCCTAGGAATACCGGGTCAGGTGGTCGAGGTGCTAACCGAACACGGTGGGGAGCTGGCGATGGTCGACGTGCAGGGCGCCCGGCGCCGGATCAACCTCGGCCTGCTGGAGCCCGACGAAGACCCGCCCGGTCCGGGTGACTGGGTCTTGATCCATATGGGATTCGCTCTGGAACGGATCGACGAGGCGGAGGCGCGCCAAGCCCTTGCCGGATTGGAGCTGATGGGCAGGCCGCAGACATGAGGAGTGACTCCGACATTGGCGGCACCACCGCACGACGTGCTGCGAGCGAGCGGCGAGGCGTGCCCGGCCCTGTGCTTTTTGCCCGGTACGCCTTTCCGCCCAACTTCCACGGCTACTGCGGGCCCGGCGACCATGACGCGTTCTTCCACTACGGCGTCGCCGGGGCTGACGACCGCGGCCTGCGGGCGCTGGCGCAGCAGTTCGCCGGGGCCTGGCCCTACCTTGAGCTGATCGCCTCCGCGACCGGGGTGGCTGATCCGCTCGACTCCCGGGTGGTCGAGGCCTACTGGGTCGGCAGCCCGCGGCTCGACAACGTGAGCACCCGCGCGGTTGGCAATTCGATGGAGGAGCGGTTCCGCCGACTGACCGGTGGCAAGTTCCCTACGCTCGCCACGAGTGTCCTCGCTGGCGGCGTGCCGCATCACAGCTTCGCGGTGTTCTGCATCTATCCCTGGACGGGGCTGCTGAGCGACGGCCGCAAGGCCAAGCACGCGCTTACCGTGCTCGATCGATGTCGGATCCGCTGGGGGCAGGTACGCGCGGTCATGGGAGACCAGGTCGTCGTCGAGTCCCGCCAGCTGACCTGGGACGGCCGCGTCCTGGGTCTCGGAGAACCCATATCGGAAACCGCGGTGCGCTCCCTGGACGGGATCAGCATGAGCGGTGAGCTCGAACCGGGGGACTGGGTCTCGCTGCACTGGGAGTGGGTCTGCGACCGGCTGACTATCCGGCAGGTCGAGTACCTGCGCAGCTTCACGCTGCGCCACCTACAGATCGTCAACGACGGCAATCTGCACGCCGGTCCGGCTGCCCTGCTCGATGGCTAATCGCCTGGCAGCGTCCAGGAGTGGTCCAACGACCAGCTGACTTCCTCGCCTCTTCTGTGAGCCGGGAACCCCGCCGCCCGCAGCTGAAGCTGACCATCCGGGGTGTCCAGGACATAGTCGGTGTACGAGCCGCGAAACCAGACATCGGCGACGATCCCGGTGCGGTCGCCGCCCAGCTTGGCCCAATCAGGCCGGACCAGCACCGCGACATCCGACCCGGCCAGCAGCGAGACCGGGCCGGTGAGGCGAGCCGCGGCCGCATTGATCGGTTGAGCGTAGACCTGCTGTGGGGTACCAACCTGGATCACCCGTCCGTCGACCAGCAGTGCGACCCGGTCGGCCAGTCCCAGGGCCTCGGCTGCGTCGTGCGTGGCGTAGATAGCCGCCGCCCCCAACTCCCGCCGCCGAGCCGCGAGCTCGGCCAAGAAGACGTCGCGTACTTGGGCGTCCAGATGCGCGGTCGGCTCATCGAAGAGATAGAGCGCCGCTTGCCGAGCCATCGCGCGGGCCAGGCCGACGCGCTGCTGCTCTCCTCCGGATAGCTGCGCGGGCTTCCGGCTGGCCAGCTGGCCGACACCGAGCCGATCCAGGAGCTGCTGCGCCTCCGCACGGGCAGGATCGCGACGTACGCCGCGGCGCCGTAGCGGGTATGCGACTGTGTCCAGGGCGGTGAGGTGGGGCCATAGCCCGTAGTCCTGGAAGACCAGGGCGATCTCCCGCTTCTCGGGCGGTTCCGCCGAGCCGACTGTCGCCACCCGGCGCTGCCGCAGGAAGATCTCACCGCTGCGCAGCGGGAGGAACCCGGCGACCGCGTTCAACAGCGTTGACTTGCCAGAGCCCGAAGGCCCGAGCAGGGCCAGCACCTCTCCCTCGGCCACGGTGAGGTTCACCGAATCCAGAACGGGGATCGCCGCGTACGCCAGTGATATGTCGCGTAGCTGCAGGACGTCAGGCATGGCGGCTGCGCCTACCTAGCATCCACAACGCCCCGCCGGGAACCACCACGACAACGGTCACGAGCACCGAGAGCGCTGCCGCCACGCCGATCCGGCCCAGGTCGGCACTGTTCAGCACCACAACGGCCAATGTCTCGGTGCCCGGCCCGTAGAGCAAGCTCGACATGGTCACCTCATGCAGGGCGGTCAGGAAGCACAATGCCCAGGCGGCGATCAAGGCTGGGCGCAAAAGCGGTAGCACGACTGTGGCGAGCGCGGTCGGTAGGTTGGCACCGCTGGCCCGGGCAGCCTGCAGTCCCGCCGTCGCTAACCGATCCACCGCGGCGGCAACGGGACGGTGCGCCAAGGCCCAGAGCTTGCCCAGGTAGGCGAGCAGGATGATCAACACCGTGTCGGCGAGCCAGCGGCCGTAGCCGATCAGCAAGCCAATCGCGAGAACCGATCCCGGCAGCACCAGGGTGAGGGCAACCAGGACGCTTACCGCGCGCCCGCTGCGCGTGCGGCTCAAAGCCGCCGTGCACCCCCCAAGCACCAGCAGGATGGATCCAGCGGCCACGGCAAGGAGCAGGCTGCGGCCCAGTGCCTCCCCGGTACGCGGAGTGAGAACGGCGAGGAAGTTGTCGAGCGTCCAATTTCCAGGCGTCGGCGCCACGCCTACCGCGCGGGTAAAAGCCGCGCTGACCAGCGCCAGCAGCGGCAGGCCGCAGGTGAAGATCAGATAGAGGGCCAGCGCGATGGGGACGAGGATCCGCGGCCTGCGGCTGGCAGTTCCCCAGTCGGAGTCCCGAGCGGAGGTACGGCTGAGGGACAGTCGCCCGCCGAGTAATCGGTCGGCCGGTGTGACAACGATCAATGTGATCACCATCAGCAATACGGCCAAGGTGATCGCGTCGACGAAGCTCTGCGGGTCGCTGCCCAGGGCGAGGTCGGCATAGATCCGGGTGGTGATCGTGCTAAAGCCAGCTGGAGCACCGATCACCTGCGGCACGGCGAAGGTGCCAAGGGTGAGGACGAAGATGAGCACTGCCGCAGTCGCAATCGCCGGTCCGAGCAGCGGCAACGTGATCGTCCGCAGCACGGTCACGGGACGAGCACCGGATGCGCGGCCGGCCCGCTCGGTGGCCGGTTCGGCGCGAGTGCTGAGCCCCACCACCGTGACGAGGTAGACCAGAGGAACCGCCTGCGAAGCCACGATGACTGTGACGCCCACCGGCCCCTGTACTTGCGGCCAGGCGAACCCGAACGCGTCGGAGGACAACCCCGCCCGCGCGTACGCGCGCAGCCAGCTGTAAGCCAGTACGAAGTCGGGCACGAGCACTGGCAGCAGCACGGCAGCCCGCCAGAAGTCACGCCCGGGGAGTCGGGGGTCCCTGAGTGCCAGCGCGATCGCCACCCCGACCGGAACCGCCAACCCGGTGACCGCCACCGAAAGCCCGAATGAGTTCGCGACCGCGGAGCCGAAGTCGGGATCGGTTATGACCTCGGCCAGCCGGCCACGACCCTCGACCCAGCTGGTTCGCAGCAGGACTAGCATCGGCACCACGACGACGGCGGTAATGCAGGCCAGTAGGAGTGCGATGGCCGACCGCGCCAGGCCGGAACGCACGCTCAGCCGCCGAAGATCTTCGCGTAGTCGCTGAGTAGCGTCGCCTTTTGACTCGCCAGCGACTGCCAGTCGGGATTGACGGTCGGCGCGTCCTCGGGCTTGGTCGGGCCGGCTACATCCGGCAGCGTCGGATATGAGCCCGAGCTCCCGACGATGGTCTGGCCATCACGGCTAGCCACATAGCTGACGAAGTCCTGCGCGGGGCCGGAGTTCGTGGTGGTCTTGGACAGCGCGATGGGGCCATAGATGGCGACCGCGCCGGGCTTCGGCCAGGACACCGTGACGGGCGAGCCGCTCTTCTGAACCGCGTACGCGGAGTTGGCGATCGTCATGCCGGCGTCATAAATTCCCTGGGCAACACCGGTCGCGACGTCATCCGGCGTGCTCACCTGGACCGCGCCTTTGTCCTTGAGATCGGCGTAGAAGTCGGGCCCGAAGTAGCCCAGCGCGCCAAGCGCCGAAGCCGCAACGTTCGGATCGGGTACGGCGACCTTCCCGGCGCGGGAGAGTTCGGTCCAGGCGGCCGGCGCGGGAGCGCTCTTCCGGGTCAGGGCCACCATGTAGAGGAAAGCGACGCCAACGTAGTCCGGGGTGCGTACAGTCTCCGGAATGTCGGTCTGCGGCGTCCAGCCTCCGACTAGGCCCTGAGCAACGTAGTCCTGCATGGTGAGTGGATCGCACGCCCAAATCACGTCGGCCTTCAGACCGCCGCTGCGGACATCACTGGCGACCCGGGCGTTGAGCTGACCGGTCGGTGCCCGGAAGAGGTCGACTTTCGCGCCGGCGTGTGCCTCGAACTTCTGGATCACCGGTTGGATTGTTGTGTCGTTGACGCATGTGTAGAGCGTGATCGGTGTCGCCGTGGTAATGGTGGTGGCAGTCGGACTGCCGCAGGCGCCGAGAGTCCAGAGCAGGAGCAGGGCCGCCAGCCACACCGTGCGTCGTCGCCACGTGGTCATGTTCGTCACGGTAACTTCGCCACGTCGGATCTGGCGAGAGGCGTTACGCAGCACAGCCGTTAGGGCGACCGACCTGCAGTGGTGGGCTGAGCCCGAACATTCCTGCCCGACCGCTGGCTCCAGCGCCGTAGCGGGCGGTAACAGCGCTTCGTGATCAAGTGCCATGCTGCTCTAGAGAGCAGGGGAGAAGGAGCACCCAATGAGCACGAACATCGCCGA
>DASUPQ010000348.1 GCA_036280995.1 Actinomycetota bacterium
CGCCCGCGGTGGCAAACTACCTGGTACTTACCAAGGTCGACGCGGACCTCGCCCCCTCCGCGGAGCAGTCAACGGCCCAGGGGCCGTCTCACGCTGCCCATCTTCATCCGTCAGGGGTGGCCGCAGGCCATGAGCCACTTACCATTCGTGCTGCCGCGCACCTGTAGTAAGGCAGCCGCAGGTCAGAGGAACCATGAGTGTCCGTGGCTGACCGTGGCGAACCGGAGGCGGCGTGCCCGGAATGGCACGGAGATGGCACGGCCGGTGAGAACGACGCGGCTCCGGCCTGGCAGCGATGGCACCCACCGCGGGCGACGGGTGAGGCCCATCAAGAAGGACACGAGCCTCGTGGCGAGGGCCGCAGGCCCGCGGCAGCCCGTGTTGGCGGTGGGCTGCTGGATGCCGGCCGGCGAGTGGGCCGAGCGGCTGCCTCAGCCCACTCGCCTGGCGATAGCTCCTCAGCTCGGCTCGTGCACCGAAAGCTGCAGGTCGGTGCAGTGCTCCACGCCTTCAGGGTTGCAGACCCCGAAGGTATGGATCTGGTCGTCGACGATACTCGGCTTGGCGGGGCCGTGGTCGCGGACCACCAAGAACACCGTGGCCCCCAGCGCATCCTCCAGGCTGGTGTCGTCGCCCATGACGTAGCCCTTGGTGTCGCCGACCTTGAGGGAGCCGCCGAACTCAGCCGTGCCGTCCTCGTCGATGACATGGCCAGCGGCGTACAGCACCGCCACCCGACCGTCGTCGGGGTTGACCACCATCCACCAGATGGTCACCGCATGCCCGGGCTCCAGCCCGGTGGTGGACAGCGAGAACGAGATGCCACTCTCGGTCCG
Source organism: Actinomycetota bacterium (assembly GCA_036280995.1). Classification (NCBI taxonomy): domain Bacteria; kingdom Bacillati; phylum Actinomycetota; species Actinomycetota bacterium. Next base: position 837 of record DASUPQ010000348.1, read on the forward strand.
GGTCAGGGTGGAGGTGCCGACCACCACCGAGGGGTCGGACATCAGGGTCACGTCGCTGGTGGTCTGGGTGGCCGCCCCGGCGCGACTGAGGGGGATGGCCGCCAGCAGCCCGACAAGGATGAAGGTGACGAGGAGCCTCCGCTTCATGACAGCTTCCTTCCGTGGAGGGACCGGGCGCGGAAGGCAGCAGTCTCGATGAATCGGTCGTGTTGAGCAAACTGGCAGGACTCAGCAATTCGTTCTGGTGTGCAGCGCCGAGAGCAGGGAGTTTGGCGAGTCTGCTGCGGCGTAGCCGATCGTCCTGGGAGCGAATTCGGCAGTAATCGGTAGGTTCTCTCTTGCTGGATTTGGATAGACAATTTGGTTGCCTTGTGGAAATGAGGCCGCCGCCTGGGTTCGGCCGGGGCGGTGCCGGCCGAGGGCGGCCGGAGGCCGCCCGCTGGCTGGCCTTGAGGTGAGTAGAGGAAGTCGTAACGAGCCGGAACGATCAGCCGAGACTTCACACGGAACGATCGGCGGATTGACCGTCCGCTGCATCCGGAACGATCGCCCTCTGGAAGTCTATTTCCGGCATGCGTGGCCAGGCTGATGTCGATGGCCACCTTGACGGTCCCATGGCAGCGGGTCGCAGCGGCAGAGGCTGGAACCTTCTATAGGCCGTAGCGCTCCTTGGTCTTGGGGTCGGCCGGGTCGAGCAGCGGCACGCCGCGCGCTGCCCGCAGCTGCTGGACCTCGTCAAGGTGCTCGTGGACCCAGGCGGCCTCCTCTGGAGAGATGCGCCCACGATGCGGCAGGCCCCATTCCACCTTGCGCTTGGCTGGGGCCTGGCCATCCCCGGTCCTGCGCCCACGCCGGCGTGGCTGGGCTGGGCGTTGCGGCTGCTGGTCGGCCACCGCGTTCATCAGAATTGAGTTCATGTCGCCGCTGGCGGCCAGCCGGTTGAACCGGTCCACCGACAGCAGTGCCCGTTGCCCGCTGCGCTCGCCGGGCTGGATGACCTCGATGGACACGTACTGCTCGCTCTCGGGGATCTCCGCGAGTTCCTCGGGCAGGACATCCAGGGTGATGGGCCCTTGATAATGGGGGTGCTCATGCACGATCAGCTTGGCGAACTGCTCCTCACCGGCCTGGCGACCGGACAGGTCGGACACGCGAACTTGCTTGACCGCCACGGCTAGCCTCCTCGGTCAGGGTCGGCAAAGCATAGCAAGGTAACGGGCCCTCCTGGCTTGGAAGTGCCCGGGTCTTAGCGCCACCAGACAACGCAACGGCCAGGGTCGGTTTGAGGCCATGCCAACCAGAGGGCGAGAACCTCACGGCGATAACCGGCGACACCCACCAAGAGCCTCGTACGCTCAGCTGCGGGTGGGCTGGCAGCCCAGCCGCTTCCTGGCCGACCGGGCCGAGGCCGAGCGGGCCTTTGCCCTGGCGGAGCGGCTGGGCACTTCAACGCGGCCGCAGCTGAGCTAGGCGCCACCTGGCCATCGCTGGGCAAAGCCTTCACCCGCCACGGCTTGGGCCTGCCCGCCCGCAACCCCGAGGCCGTCCGGCAGCGCCGCCATCGCCGCCGCCCGCCAACGCACCGGCCAGCCCTCCCGGCCGTGGATCCGGTGGTTGTGGCCCTCAACCCCGCGCCCTCCCCGCCGGGAGCGATCACCGGCGGAGCTATATGCGTGGGTCCGCTGCGACGAGGAGTACGCCATCTTGGCCGCCAACGTGGTGGTCGAACTCAACAGTGGAAGCCGGGCCCGCAAGCCCACCACCCGGGTCTGGGTGATCATCCGCCGGGCCGACCGCCGCCACCGGCTAACCAGCCAACGCGCCGGCCGGCCCGACCGCCGCCACGCCGACCAAACCGACCGGTCCTACCAACCCCAGGAGCGCGAGATGATGGCCGATACCCGCTGACCCCAAACAGCCCGACCAGACAGGGGCGGTGATCCAGGCGAGTGCGGTGCATGGGCTGGGTGGGTCGGAAGACCCAGTTGGCCATCGAGTACACCCACCGGTATGCAGCCGACTATGACCTGGGTCTGGTGGGTGCCGCCCGGACAGCTGTTGGCCATTCCGGGCCGGCTGGCGGCCCTGGCCCTCCGGCTGGGGCGACCTGCGACCCTGGCCCGGGTTTCCGCCCCCTCGGTCCCAGACGCCTTCGGCGCTCCAGTCGACCGATGATCCCAGCCCAGGTGGCCTCGCCAAGCAGGTACTGGCCGGCTACCGTACGGGCGGTCGGCTGCTGGTGCTTCGGTTAGCGCGGCGCTGGCGGGCAAGTCGGTGTTCATTGATGCACTGAGGGGCGCAGCAAGGGGGGAGGGCCGTGGTGGAGGTGCCCAAGCCGCCGTGGTACCGCCGGTTCGGGGTCGTCGTTGTGGCCGCGAACCTGGTGGTGGCGGCGGTGCTGGTGGCGGCGGTGGTCGCCCTGTGGCCGCAACCAGCCCAGCGGCCGGTCGCGCCGGCAACCACGGCAGGGGTGGGGCGGCAAGCCGAGCAGGTCGTACCCCAAGGCCCCGAGCCAGCGACGATCCTGACGGCCTCGACCAGGGCTCGCCTGGAGGCGGGGGTGCTGTGGCAGAAGCGGGGGGGTGTCGGGTCGGTGGGCGGGCGGTTCGATGCGCCCGGCCGCTGGCGGGTGGTCTGGTCCTTCAGCTGCCAGAGCTTGCCAAGTACGGCGGGGGCAACTTCAAGCTGTCCGGGGCCGGGGACTTCGCGGAGGTCTCGGTGCAGCGCTTTGGGGTC
>DASUPQ010000349.1 GCA_036280995.1 Actinomycetota bacterium
CAGGGCGTAGGTCATGCCCTCGGTGCGGAAGCCGGTCTTCCACTCGCCGTACTCGACGGTGTCGGCCTCCATGGCGAACATCAGCGTGTTGACCACCGCCAGGGCGATGCCGAGGACCCCGAAGAAGATGATCGGGATGGCTGGCGTCGACGGGGGGGCCAGCGAGACGCCGATGCCGCCGACGATGCCGAGCAGGCCGGCGAGGATGTAGGCCCGCTTCTTGCCGAAGGTGCGCACGATCTTGGGGATCAGCGGGGCCATGACCAGCATGGCCCCGGTACTGACGACCGTGATGAGAATGTAGTAGTTGGCGTCGCCGAGGACGTCGCGGGCGTAGAAGGCGTTGACGGTCTGCAGGGAGAACATGGCGCTGAGGAACGCCAGGGCGCTGAGGCATAGCATCATCAGTGGCCGGTTCTGCCTGAGGGTGGCGATGGTCTGCTTGAAGCTCACCTGGGCGACGTCGCGCGGGACGTTCTCCCTCGCGGTCACGAAGAGGAAGAAGTACAGCACGGCCCCGACGACGGCGAAGGCCAGGGTGGTCATGGTCAGCGACCGCTGCAGGTCCGGCGAGCTCTTGATCTGGGGGGCGACCACGAAGGCCAGCATGATGATGGTGAGCGCCGACCCGAAGACGCGGAAGCTGGCCAGCTTGGCGCGCTCCTGCGGCCGCTGGGTCATCGCCGCGGCCAGCGAGCCGTACGGGATGTTGACCAGGCTGTAGAACAGGCCGAGCAGCGCATAGGTGAGATAGGCGTAGGCGAGCTTGGCGCCATCGGAGAACCCACCCGGCACGGTGAAGGTGGCGACACTGAGCAGCAGCACGGGGATGCCGGCAATCACGAAGAAGGGACGGAACTTGCCCCACCGGGTGTTCGTCCGGTCGACCATGCGGCCGGCGAAGATGTCGGCGAACGCGTCCCACGCGCGCACGACCAGGAACAGCGTGCCCGCCGCGGCGGCGGAGATGCCGACCACGTCGGTGTAGTAGAGCAGCAGGAACATCGAGGTCATGGAGAAGGCGAGGTTGTTGGCCGCGTCGCCGGCGGTGTAGCCCAGGTACTGTGGCAGCCGGAGCCGCCCGGTCTCGGGTGCTGCTTGCGCGGGGGCGGTGACTGCGGTCACGGCGCTTCCCTTCAGGCGGCCCGCCGTGGCGCGGGCGGGGAGGTGGACGAAGAGGGCCTGGCGGCCATGGAATCAGTCGTCGCGGCGCCAGCGGCGGCGCAGGGCCCAGGCGGCCGCCTTCGGCTGGCGGTCGCGGGTGAACACGCCCTTTTTGTTGCCGCCCACGCGCATGATGCCCGAGGTGGTCACGAAGTCGGCGAAGTTCCACACCTGCTCGCCGACGACGGCGTCGATGCGGTCGAACACGCGGTGGTTCATGTCCAGGTATTCCACCTGGTACTCCTCGGACCAGGGCTGGGGGGTGATCGCGTGCAGTCCCGGGTAGGTGTCGGCGCCGTACTCGGTGATGATGATCGGCTTGCCCTCGCCCGCCCAGCCCTTCAGCTCCTCTTCCCAGGCCAGCTCGGCGGCCTTCAGCTCGCCGGTGTTCACATACCAGCCGTAGTACCGGTTGAGCATCAGCACATCGCCGAACTGCGAGACCCGGCACTTGCCGTAGGGGGCGAGCATGACGTTGACGAAGCCGACCGGCCGGGTGGGATCGAGCTCCCTGGTCAGCTCGAACAGCGGCTTGAAGTACCGCTCGGCGCCCTCGGTGTCGGACTCGGGCTCGTTGGCGATCGACCACAGCACCACGCTCGGATGGTTCTTGTCCCGGGCCACCAGCTCGCGGATCGCCTGGGCGTGCACCTCGCGGGTCTGGTCGTTGACCGTCTCGGGCGAGTAGGTGGTGTAGCCCTGGCCGCCGAAGATCCCGCCGCCGAGCCCCATGTTCAGGCCCACCGCCGCCGTCTCGTCGATGACGACGATCCCCTGGCGGTCGGCGTAGTCGAGCACGGCCTCGGCGTAGGGATAGTGGGAGGTCCGGAAGGAGTTGGCCCCGATCCACTTCAGCAGCTCGAAGTCGTGGACCAGGAAGGCGTCGTTGTGGCCCTTGCCGATCACCGGGAGGTCCTCGTGCTTGCCGAAGCCGGTGAAGTAGAACGGCTCCCCGTTGATGAGGAACCTGGTGCCGTCCACGGC
>DASUPQ010000350.1 GCA_036280995.1 Actinomycetota bacterium
TGCCCCTTCCCCGCGACCAGCACGCAGTCCCCGGCGACCGCTCGGGCGAGGCCGGTCTCGATCGCCGCCCGCCGGTCGCCGAGCTCGACGACCTCGGCCCGCTCCGTCGCGGGGACCTGCAGCGCACCCGCGATCACCGCCGCCCTGATCCGGCCGGGGTCCTCGCTGCGCGGGTTGTCGTCGGTGACCACGAGCACGTCGCCGAGCCTCGCAGCTACCTCCCCCATCAGCTCGCGCTTGCCGCGGTCCCGGTCGCCACCGGCCCCGATCACGGTGATCAGCCGGCCCTGGGTCATCGGCCTCAGGCCCGCCAGCACCGCCTCGACAGCATCGGGCTTGTGGGCGTAGTCGACGATCACGGTGAGGCCGAGGGGGTTGGGGATGCTCTCCATTCGGCCGGGTATCCCGGCCAGCCCGGAGACACCGGCACACGCCGCCGCCACCTCCACGCCCACCTCGCCGAGCGCGGCCACCGCCGCGAGGGCGTTTGCCACGTTGAACCGGCCGGCCACGGCCACCGACATCGGGTAGCGGCGACCGTCCGGCGCGACGACGACCAGGTTCGACCCGGCGGGACCGGCCACGACCTGCTCGGCGCGCCAGTCGGCCTCGACGGCGCCACCCGGTGAGAAGGTCCGGACCGGGACGCCGGCCTGCACTGTCAGCCGGCGGCCGTACGGATCGTCGAGGTTGACCAGGCCCCGGGCGGCCCGCTCCGGCGTGAACAACCCGGCCTTGGCGGCGAAGTAGTCCTCGATGCCGGCATGGAAGTCGAGGTGGTCGCGACCCAGGTTGGTGAAGACCGCCAGGTCGAACAGCACGCCGTCGACCCGGCCCATCACCAGGGCATGGCTGGAGACCTCCATCGCGCAGGCGCCCACGCCACGTTCCTCCATCACCGCGAACAGCGCGTGCAGGTCGGGGGCCTCGGGCGTGGTCAGCGCGGTCTTGACGAACGACCCGGCGATCCGGGTGCCGACGGTGCCGATCACCGCCGGTGTCTCCCCGGCGCCGGACAGTCCGGCCTCCAGCATGAAGCAGGTGGTGGTCTTGCCATGGGTGCCGGTGACGCCGATCGTGCGCAACCGCTGCGCCGCCCGGCCGTAGATCTCGGCCGCGACCTGCCCGAGCACGGCGCGCGGACGCTCCACCACCCACAGCGGCAGGCCGGCGCCCGCCTGGTCACCGCCCAGGTCGGCACCGGCCTGGTCGGTGAGCACCGCCGCGGCTCCGGCGGCCGCCGCCTGCCCGGCGAACCGGGCACCGTGCACCGTCGACCCGGGCAGCGCGGCGTAGAGGTCGCCGGGCTCGACCCGCCGGGAGTCCAGCGTGACTCCCGACACCGTCACACCCTCGCCGCCGGCCCGCAGGGAGCCGCCGAAGCGCTCCACCAGCACGCTCAGCTCGGACCGAGGAGATCGACTCGGTCGCCGGTCGGAACGGTCGGCTGGCACGGGCGTGAGGCTACCGAGGCCTACCAGTCAAGCGGCAGGTCGGGTGGCGTGGTCCCCGTCGGCGGCACGCCGTACTTGGCGAGGGCGTAGCTGGTGACGTCACGGAAGACCGGGCCGGCCCCGGTCCCGCCGCCCACGTTGCTCGCGGGCTTCTGGAGGACGACGTAGGTCAGGATCCGGGGCTTGTCGGCCGGTGCGAAGCCGCCGAACGACACCGTGTAGCCGCCGGCGGCATACCCGCCGCCCTCGGGATCGACGCGCTGCGCGGTGCCGGTCTTGCCCGCCACCCGGTAGCCGTCGACACGCGCCAGCGGCGCCGTGCCGCCCTCGGAGGTCACCATCTCCATCATGTCGGTCACGCTGTTCGCGGCGTCCGCGCTGATCACCTGCCGGGTCTGCGGCGCACGCACCGGCGTGACCGCGCCGCCGCTCCCGACGTACCCCTTGACCAGGCTCGGCTCGATGTAGGTGCCGTCGTTGGCGATGGCGCCGATCGCGGCGGCCATCTGCACCGCGTTCACCGAGATGCCCTGCCCGAAGGCGATGGTGTCCCGGCTGATCGGCAGCCAGGTGCTCGGCGGCGGCACGAGGCCCGCGGTCTCGCCGGCCAGTCCGAGGTGCAGGCGTCGCCCCAACCCGAAGTCGGTCAGGTAGGCGTACAGCTCCTCCGGCTCGAGCCGCTCGGCGGCCATCGCGGTGCCGATGTTGGACGACTGGGCGATCACACCGGCCAGGGTCAACCGGATCCGGTCGTGGACGAACCAGTCCTTGATGGTGTCCGGACCGCGCACGAGCACGGGTGGCACGGTCATCCGGGTCCGCGGCGTCACCTCGCCGGCGTCCACCAGCGCGGCGACGGTGAGCACCTTCTCCACGCTGCCC
>DASUPQ010000351.1 GCA_036280995.1 Actinomycetota bacterium
GAATCGGGGGGTTGACCTGGGTAAACGCTGGTAGGTCTGGGGTGGGGCGTGTGCCTACGCCCATCTGATGGTTGCTGGTGGTGTTCAGGTGGGGTCGAAGGCGGTGACCCGGGGCGGCGGTTGGATGGATAGTGCCTGGTAGATGGCCTTCTGCTCGGAGTTGATGGGGGTGGTCTGGGTGACCGTGCCGGCAGGGCCGGCCAGCGTCACCTGGGTGATCGGCCCGAGTTGCCGGTTGATGTTTCGCCACGAGAGGCCGGCGGAGCGTTCGGCGACGCGGGTCAGCAGCAGAGCCAGCCAGCAGATCAGGACGTGGGCGCGGATAGGGTGCTCCAGGCGGTGGAAGACCGGCCGCAGCAGCAGGGTCGACTTCAGGTCACGGAAGCCGCGTTCGGCTTCGGCGAGGTTCTTGTAGCCCAAGGCGGCGTCTTCGGTGCTGATGTGGGGGTCGCTGGTGGCGATGAGGTACTTGCCGTCCAGCCGCTGCTCGGCCTTGACCTTGGCGGTGTTGACCTTCAGGCGCCCGTTGGGCTGCTGGGTCAGCCAACGCCCCAGGCTGGGGTGGTCGCGCAGCGCGCGCTCGGCACGAACGTGGGCGGCCTGGTTGCGCGCTCGGGTCTTGTCGCCACGGCGACGACGGGCGTCACGGGCGCGCTGGTTGGCGATGGGGGCCAGCTCCGCCTGGAGCCTGGCGATGGCCTGGTCTCGCTGCTGGCGGTCTCGCTCGGCCTGCTCGGGGTTGTGGCAGACGATGAACCGGGCGTCGTGGCCGTCGACGCGGACTTCCTTGACCCGCAGGTTGTCCTTGACCTGCTGGTAGCGGCCCTGCCGGGACAGCACCTGGGTGACCAGCGGGTTGCCATCGCGCAGGCGCATCCCGGCGATGTCGTGCCCGCCAGCGCGGCGCAGGTAGGCCAGGTTGTCCGCCGAGGTGAAGCCCCGGTCGACCACCGTGATGACCCGGCCCAGCTTCCAGCCGCGCAGGTCGTCTTTGACCTCGGCCAGCACCTGCTGGTCGCCTGTGTTGCCCGGCCAGCACCAGCAGCGCACCGGGATGCCTTGCCTGGTGACGGCCAGGCCGATGACGATCTGCGGCAGGTCGGGCCGGTGGTCCTTGGAGTGCCCCAAGCGGCGGAAGGCCTCGACGCCGTCGTCTTCCTCGTCGCGTTCGAAGTAGGTGGAGGTGGTGTCGAAGAACAGCAGGTCGACTTCCAGGTTGAGCAGGTCGGCCACGGCGAAGAACACCGCCTGCTGCACCAGCGCGTGGGTGTCGGCGTCCCCAGCAGGTCCATCGCCCGGTACGCCTGATCCTCATCCATCACCGACAGCCCCGGGATCGCGGCGTCCTCACCGACCCACTCGGCGGCCGACAGCTTGCTCATCGGCGCCACCGCCCGGTTGGCGACCAGGGCGAACAGCACCCGTTCCATGTTGGCGGTGAACCGGCCCCCATCGGTGGCCGAGCGGACCGCCGCCCCGACTCCAACTGCTGCCACAGGCCGTCCAGCAGCCAGGTCGCCCCGACCGGGCGGGCGTCGATGACCTCCAGCGGCGCGCCGCCTGCGGCCAGACCCGCCTCGGCGCCATCGGCCAGCTCGTCACCGTCGCCGAAGTGCTTGTTGATCGACGCCGCCAGTCGGCGCAGCCCGGCCACGTCGACCTGGTCGACCCGGCCCAGGTTCATCAGCACATCCGGCTTGATGCGCCCGTCCACCCGGCGGTTGTGGGCCAGCGCGACGTAGCGCACCACCGTACCGTCGGCGTTGGTCCGCGAGGTGAACCGCAGGTACATGACTACGACTCAACCATGCTTGCGCTGACAGCACAAGCCACACACACCAAGCCGTGTTACTACACAATCAGCGTCTGGAGGCGTTCAACAGCCGCCCACAAGCCCTTGACCAGCACCAACCCGGAACCAATCACGCTCGCGTGCCCACGAACTGCGGAACTCGGGGAACCACCCGAGCATCAATGCCATTGACGAGCCACCCGCTCACGCCCCACCGTTCGTCCCCGCATTCCCATACATCAGTCCTCCTCAGAAGGAGGATTGCCAGAAAGCGACACGATGCTGGCTGTGGCGATGTGAGGCTTGGTTGCTGGCGGTTTGCTGGCAGGTTGCAGTCGAGCGATCAGCCTCATCGTCCTGCGGTCGGCCGCGCAGCACCGCTGGTGCATTG
>DASUPQ010000352.1 GCA_036280995.1 Actinomycetota bacterium
GGAACCCGCGCCCGCCGGGCGCGCCGGAGCCCGCCCCTCCCCGGTTCCCGGGGCCCCCGAACCGGGAGGGTAGCCCCTCCGGGCAGGTGGGACGCGGGGTTGTCCACAGCCGGTTCATGGGGCGGGCCGCCCTCGGGCGCCGCTGGTGAGGAGCATGCCGGTCCGGCGCAGGGCGCGGCCGTCGGCCCCGATGGTGAACAGGTGCTCGGTGTCGTCGTCGGTGATGGCGCTGAACAGCAGCCGCCCGTCCCCCTCGGGCAGGCGCCCGCCGCCCCGGCAGGGCTCGGCCTGGGGGCGGCCCGGCTCCTCCCCGCCGGGCTGGGGGACGGCCGTGGCCCGCCGCAGGGTGCTGGCCGAGCCGGCCAGGGCGGCGCCCTCGCGGACCAGGGTGAGCTCCAGCTCGACCACGGCGGTGTCCTCGATCCGGTAGCCGGCCAGGGTGGGGACCTCCAGGTCGAAGTCGGCCCGGCGGATCCGGGTGCCGCCGGCGACCTGGATGCTGTCCCCGTCCCAGCGGGCCTGCACGGGGACGTCGAGCGGCCGGGTCACCCCGTGGAGGGTGAGGTTCCCGGGGAGGCGCAGGTCGACCACCCTGGCCCCGGACACGTCGCCCAGCGGGACCGGCTCGCGCAGGCGGAAGCTGGCCGTCGGGAAGCGGTCCGTCTCCAGGCCCTCCTCGCGCATGCGCCCGTCCCGCGGCTCGACGTCGGTCCGCAGGCGGGTCATGTCCACGGTCACCTCGGCCCCGGTGACGGCGCCGCCGGCGATGGTGACGGTGCCGCTGACGCCGGGGGAGCGGCCGACGACGTCGTTCGGGGCCGAGATCGACCCCAGCCGCTCGCGGACCCGGTGGCCGACGAACCCGTCGGCGTCCGGGGCCACGACCCAGGTGCCGTCGGGCCGGCCGCTGCCCCCCTCGCCGGCGCCGGGCCGCAGCCGGGCCTCGGGCGGGGCGTCGCGGCCGGCCAGGAACAGCCAGCCGCCGCCGGCCAGCACGGCCACGGCCGCCACGGCGGCGAGCGCGCGTCTCGGCAGAGGCCCCATGCCCCCGGTACGCCCGCCGCCCAGGCGTGGTTCCCGCGCCGGGCGGGTCGGTGGCGATTCTCAGCGAACGTTAAGGTCCGAGCTCGACCGGGACCACGGTCAGCTCCAGCAGCTCGCCGCCCCGGAAGGCGCGGACGACCAGCGGCCGCCCGATGCGCTCGCCCACCATCAGGCGCTGGAGGTCGCCGGCGTCGGTCACGGCCACGCCGTCGACGTCGATGATCAGGTCCTCGTTGCGCAGCCCGGCCCGGGCCGCCGGGCTGCCGTCGACCACCTGGACGACCTCGACGCCGGCGGCGCGGTCGAGCGTCCTGGCGACCCGTGGCGGCAGCGGCCGGCTGCCGCCGGCGATGCCGAGGAAGGCCCGCCGGAACCGTCCCTCGCGCATCAGGGCGGCGATGATCCGCCGGGTGGTGGCGTTGATCGGCACGGCCAGGCCGAGGCCGATCCCGGCCACGGCCGTGTTGACCCCGACCATGCGGCCGCGCCCGTCGACCAGGGCGCCGCCGGAGTTGCCGGGGTTGAGGGAGGCGTCGGTCTGGATCACGTTCTCGATCAGGCGGCTGGTCCGGCCGTCGCTGGTCGGGAACGAGCGGCCGAGGGCGCTGACCACCCCGGCGGTGATGGACCCGGCCAGCCCCATGGGGTTGCCGACGGCCACGACGAGCTGGCCGACCCGGAGCCGGTCGGCGTTCCCCAGGGACACCGGCTCCAGGTCGGCCCCGCTCGCCCGGATCACCGCCAGGTCGGACAGCGCGTCGCGGCCGACGACCTCGAAGCGCAGCTCGCGGCCGTCGGCCAGCGAGGCCCGGCCCTTGCCGGCCCCCTCGACCACGTGGGCCGAGGTGACCAGGAAGCCGTCCGGGGTGATCGCCACCGCCGAGCCGGAGCCCTGCGCCTGGCGTCCCCCGGGCAGCCGGCGGCTGATCCGCAGGCTGGCCACCGAGCCGATCACCCGCTCGGCGACGCCGGTGACCACCTGGGAGTAGGCGTCGAGGGCCTCGTCGTCTGTTGGGCCGGGCGCGGCCCGCTGGTCGCGGTCGGCATCGGCCAGCAGTGCGTCGACGAAGTGGATGGAGCTCATCGTCGCCTCCCTCCCCGAGTAGGTCCTCCTCATCGTAATACTGTAATCAGCGTTTCGCCGACCGGCCGGCGGCGAACGTTTCGCGCGCGTCTCGGGCGGATTGCATACTGTTGCCGCCATGCCGGTCGACCCTGAGCTGCTTGCCGGTCTGCGGGCGGCGGTCGAGGCCGTGCCCGACAACCTGGCCCTGCGTCTGCACGTCGCCACGCTGCTGCTGGAGGCGGGCCGCCCCGCCGAGTCGCTGGAGCACAGCTCGGCCGTGCTCGCCCTCGAGCCCGGCCAGCGCGAGGCCGCCCAGCTGGTCGAGCGGGCCACGGCCGCCCTGCCCGACACCCCGTTCCCGATGCCGGCCCCGTTCTCCGCGGCCCCGCCCGATCCCCAGCACCGGGGGGCCACCATGGACCAGTGGGTGCTGGGCGAGGTCGAGGAGCCGCGGACGACCCTGGCCGACGTCGGCGGCATGCCGGCGATCAAGCGCTGGCTGGCCACCGCCTTCCTGTCGTCGCTGCGCGACCCGCAGATGCGCCGGCTGTTCGGCCGGTCGCTCCGCGGCGGCCTGCTGATGTACGGGCCGCCCGGGTGCGGCAAGACGTTCCTGGCCCGGGCCGTGGCCGGGGAGCTGGAGGCGGGCTTCCTCCGCATCGACCTGGGGCACGTGGTCGACATGTGGCTCGGCTACAGCCGCCGCAGCATCCACGAGATCTTCGAGACGGCGCGGGCCAGCGCGCCCTGCCTGCTCTACCTCGACCAGCTCGACGCCATCGGCCCCCGCCGGGCCGGCCGCCGCCACTCGATCGGGCGGGGGGTCGTCGACCAGCTCGTGGCCGAGCTGTACAGCGCCAGCGAGGAGCACGAGGGGGTGTTCGTGGTCGCGGCCACCGAGCACCCCTGGGACGTCGACGCGCTGCTGCGCCGGCCCGGCCGCCTCGACCACCGCCTGCTCGTCCTGCCGCCCGACCGCCAGGCCCGCGAGGCCATCATCCGCTCCGTCCTGGACGGCCGCCCGCTGGCCGAGGACCTGGACGTGGCCACCCTGGCCGCCCGCACCGACAAGTACTCCGCCGCCGACCTGGCCCAGCTCTGCGAGTCGGCGGCCGCGGCCGCCCTCGAGGCCTCGATGGTCAGCAACAGCTCGCGGCCGATCGCCCTGGAGGACTTCACCCGCGGGCTGCACGAGATCCGCCCCAGCACCCCGCCGTGGTTCGACCTGGCCCGGGACTACGCCCGCTTCGCGGCCGAGCCCGGGTCCTACGACGACCTGGTCAGCTACCTGCGGGCCCGCGGCTAGCCGCGGCCCGCTCGCGCAGCTCCTCGACCAGCGCCGCCAGGTCGGTCCCGAGGTGCTCCAGGACCTTGGCGGCGAGCCCCTCGGTCACCTGGGCCAGGCCCAGCAGCTCGTGTCCGGTGCCGACCTGGTCCTGCCCGAGCCGGCCGGCTTCGGCCACGGCCAGCTGGAGGGCCTCCTTGGCCAGCGGGGTGTACGGCGGCGGGTGGCCGGCCAGGGCGCCGGGGCCGAAGGTCGCCTCCAGGCGGGAGCGGACCTGGCCGAGGTCGATCCCGATGGTGGCCAGCGCCTGGTCGGGCGGTACCGGGGCCGGACGGGGGCCGACCAGCTGGTCGATGGCGGCCCGCACCCCGTCGAGGGTGACCGACCGCTCGGCCAGGATCACCGCGGCCAGGCCGGTGCCCTCCCGGAGCAGCCCGACGAGCAGGTGCTCGCAGCCCAACTGTCCGTCGTCCTGCTCGACGGCCTCGGCCTGGGCCTCCAGGATGGCGGTGCGGGCCTCCTCGGTGAAGATCTCGAACATCAGGCCTCCATGCCCATCGCCTTGCGGCGGGCCGCGTGCTTCTCGTGCACCGACTGCCTGGTCACCCGGAGGGCGCGGGCGATCTGCTGCCACGACCAGCCCTGGCTCCGGGCGTTGTCGACCTGGAGCCGCTCCACCTGCTCCAGCAGGTTCCGGAGCGCCCACACGGCGTTCAGCCCGACCGACGGGTCCTTGTCCGCCAGCGCGCCGGCGAGGCCGGTGGCGTCGTCCTGGGAGGGTGCCTGCTCGTCCATGGCGTCAGGCTAGCCTGACAACCGAGGAGCTGTCAAGCTGGCCTGACAGCCGTGCCGGGAGGCGGCTGGTCCAGCACCGCCTCGGCCTCGATCTCGACCCGCCAGCGGGGGTCGAGCAGGCCGGCCACCACGACCATGGTGGCGGCCGGGCGGACCTCGGCGAAGACGGCGCCGTGGGCCCGGCCAACGGCCTCCCAGTCGGCCGGGTCGACCAGGTACATGCGGGTCCGGACCACGTGCTCGGGGCCGGCCCCGGCCTCGGCCAGGGCGGCCAGGATGATCTCCAGGCAGCGGGCCGCCTGGACCTGCGGGTCGGGGTCGCAGGAGCCGTCCGGCCAGATGGGGGCGGTGCCGGAGACCAGCACCCGGTCGCCGGCTCCCACGGCCCGGCTGAAGCCGATCAGCGGCTCGTAGGGGGAGCCGGAGGCGACGCGGCGGCGCTCGGCGGGGCTGGCCATGGCGGCACCTTAGCACGTCCTGCAAACGCTCCCTCTTGACCAACCAGCAGAGGCACGTTCATGCTGAGCGATGGCAAGAGAGCGCTCTCACACCTGGAGGCCACCGGAGATGACCGCGCGGTTCCCCGACGGGTTCGTGTGGGGGGCGGCCACCTCGGCCTACCAGATCGAGGGGGCGGCCGCCGAGGGCGGGCGCGGGCCCTCGATCTGGGACACCTTCGCGGGGACCCCGGGCCGGGTCGTGGGGGGCGACACCGGCGCGGTGGCCGCCGACCACTACCACCGCTACCGCCAGGACACGGCCCTCATGGGCGACCTCGGGCTCGGCGCCTACCGGTTCTCGGTCGCCTGGCCCCGGGTCCAGCCCGAGGGCCGCGGCCCGGTCAACCCCGAGGGCCTCGACTTCTACCGGCGGCTGGCCGACAGCCTGCTGGAGCGGGGCATCGAGCCGTGGGTCACCCTGTACCACTGGGACCTCCCCCAGGCGCTCCAGGACGCGGGCGGCTGGGCCAGCCGCGAGGTGGTGGACCGCTTCGTCGACTACGCCAGCGCCGTGTACGGGGCCCTGTCGGACCGGGTCGGCAACTGGACGACCCTGAACGAGCCCTGGTGCGCGGCCTTCCTCGGCCACGCCGCCGGCATCCACGCCCCCGGGGTGCAGGACCCGGCCACCGCCGTGCGGGCCGTCCACCACCTGCTGGTCGCCCACGGCCAGGCCACCCTGGCCATGCGGGCCCTCGACGCCCGGCCCCGGCTGGGCATCAACCTCAACCTGGACCCGGTCACCCCGGCGTCGGCGTCCCCGGCCGACGCCGACGCCGCCCGCCGCATCGACGGCCTCTACAACCGGCTCTTCCTCGACCCGCTGTTCGCCGGCCGCTACCCGCCCGACGTGCTCGAGGACCTGGGCGGGCTGGGCGGGCTGGACCGGGTCGGCGAGGCCGACCTGGCGGCCATGGCCGTGCCCCTCGACCTGCTCGGGGTCAACTACTACCGGCGCTGGGTGGTGGCCGCCCGGCCGGAGCGGCCGCGGCTGGGCGGGCCGCCCTCGCCGTGGGTCGCCGCCGGGGACGTCGAGTTCGTGGCCAGCGACCGGCCGCGGACCGCCCTCGGCTGGGAGATCGACCCGTCCGGGCTGGACGAGCTGCTGCTGCGGCTGCACCGCGACCACCCGTCGCTGCCGCTGTACGTGACCGAGAACGGGGCCGCCTTCGAGGACGGCCCCGACGCCGACGACCGGGTCCGGGACCAGGCCAGGATCCGGTTCCTGGACGGGCACCTGCGGGCCGCCCACCGGGCCATCCAGGCCGGGGTCGACCTGCGGGGCTACTTCGTCTGGTCGCTGCTGGACAACTTCGAGTGGGCCGAGGGCTACGCCAAGCGCTTCGGCATCGTCTACGTGGACTTCGCCACCCAGCGCCGCCTGCCCAAGGACAGCGCCCACTGGTACCGGGAGGCGATCGCCCGCGGCGGCCCGGACGGGCTGCCGCCGGCCCCGAACGGAGACAAGCGTTGAGCGGTCCGCCGACCCTGGAGCAGGTGGCGGCGCTGGCCGGGGTCTCAAGGGCCACCGTCTCCCGGGTGGTCAACGGCTCGCCCAAGGTCAGCCCGGTCGTCAGGGCCCAGGTCGAGCGGGCCGTGGCCAAGCTCGGCTACGTGCCCAACCGGGCCGCCCGCAGCCTGGTCACCCGGCGGGCCGACTCGATCGCGCTGGTCGTCTCCGAGCCGCACGCGCGCTTCCTCTCCGAGCCCTTCTTCGCCGGCATGGTCCGCGGGGTCAGCGCCGCCCTGGCCGAGACCGGCGTCCAGCTGGTGCTGCTGATCGCCCACGACCCCCCCGATCGTGGGCGGCTGGAGCGGTACGTGGTCGGCGGCCACGTCGACGGGGTGCTGCTGGCCTCCCTGCACGGCGACGACCCCCTGCCCGGCATCCTGGACCGGGCCGGCGTGCCCGCCGTCCTGGTCGGCCGCCCGCCCGGCCCCACCCCGGCGACCTACGTGGACGCCGACAACCGCGGCGGGGCCCGCAAGGCGGTCGACCACCTGGTCGCGCGGGGCCGCCGCACCATCGCCACCATCAGCGGCCCCCTGGACATGGCGGTCGGGCTGGACCGCCTGGACGGCTGGCGGGACGGGCTGGCCGCGGCCGGGCTGGACGGGGCCGGCGACCTGGTCGAGGCCGGCGACTTCACCGAGGAGGGCGGGGCCGCGGCCATGGGCCGGCTGCTGGCCCGGCCGGGCCGCCCGGTCGACGCCGTGTTCGCCGCCTCCGACCTGATGGCCGCCGGGGCGCTGCGGGCCCTGCGGGCGGCCGGCCGCCGGGTCCCCGACGACGTGGCCGTTGTCGGGTTCGAGGACTCGGTGGTGGCCCGCTACGCCCAGCCGCCCCTGACCACCGTGCGCCAGCCGATCGAGGAGATGGGCCGCCAGGCGACCCGCCTGCTCCTGGCCAGGGCGGCCGGCGAGCCCACCGGCATGCACCTGATCCTGGACGTGGAGCTGGTCGTCCGGGCCTCGGCCTGAGTCGTCAGCCGCGGAGGCCCGACTGGGCCACGATCGCCTCCAGCTCCTGCTCGAACAGGGCGGCGCCGTCGCCGATGGCCGGGGCCAGGTGGCCGAAGACCTCCAGGGTGACCAGGCCGTGGAGGCGGGCCCAGGCGCCCAGGCCGAAGGCCAGCACCGGGGCCGGCAGGGCGGGGCCGCCGCGCCGCCGCTGGAACGCCTCGACCTGGCGGGCCAGCGCCGGCGGCACCCGCAGATCGATCCGGTCCGGGTCGAGGGCGCCGTCGGCCCAGGCGTCGGCCAGCAGCCGGCCCAGCAGGTCGGTGTAGCGCAGCCCGGCCGGGCGGGTCGTCTCGGGAGCGACGTAGCCGGGGATGGGGCTGCCGAAGATCAGCGCGAACCCGGTCGGGTGGGCGAGCCCCCAGGCCCGGAAGGCGCCGAACGCGGCCCGCACCCGCTCGGCGTGGCGGCCAGGCCCGGCCGCCTCGACGGCCGCCTCCATGGCGTCGGCCAGCGCGTCGTAGGCGTCGACGACCAGCGCCGTGACCAGGTCGTCGCGGGAGGCGAAGTAGCGGTAGAGGGCGGGGGCGGTCATGCCCATCTCCCGGGCGATGGCCCGAAGATTGACCCCGGCCGTGCCCTCGGCGGCCATCTGCGCCCGGGCCACCGCCTTGATCTCCTCCACGGTGGCCTGGCGGACCCGGTCCCGCCGCGGCGACCGCGCCGTCGTCTCCGTCATGTTGACAGCATACAATGTAGTTACTACTGTTAACAACAGTGAACGTTATTCAGAAGGAGCGGAGCATGACAGCGGATCTCCACGTCGTCGTCGGGGCCAGCGGCGGGACCGGCGGCGCCCTGGTCCGGGAGCTGGCCCGGCGGGGCCTGCGGGTGCGGGCCGTCAACCGGGCCGGGAACGCCACCGTCCCCGCCGGGGTCGAGCGGCTGGCGGCCGACGTGACCACCCTCGAGGGCGCCAAGGCGGCCGCCGCCGGGGCGGCCGTCGTCTACCACTGCGCCCAGCCCCCCTACACCGACTGGCCGGCCGCGTTCCCACCCCTGACCGAGGCCGTCGCCGAGGGCGCGGCCGCCGCCGGGGCCAAGCTGGTCCTGGCCGACAACCTCTACCTGTACGGTCCCCACGCCGGCCCCCTCAGCGAGGACCTCCCGGTCGCCGCCACCGGACCCAAGGGCCGGGTCCGGGCCGAGATGGCCGCCCGCCTCCTGGCCATGCACCGCCAGGGCCGGCTGCGGGTCGCCCTCGGCCGGGCGTCCAACTACTACGGCCCCGGCGGCCGCAACAGTGTCACCGGCGAGCGGCTGTTCCGCGCCGCCGTCGCCGGCCGCACGGTCCGCTGGGTCGGCCGCCTCGACCAGCCGCACACCCTCAGCTACCTGGAGGACGTGGCCGCCGGCCTGGCCACCCTGGGCAGCGACGACCGCGCCGACGGCCAGGCCTGGCACCTGCCCGCGGCCGAGCCGCTCACCGGCCGCCAGTTCCTGGAGCTGGTGGTCGCGGCCAGCGGCGGCCGCTCCCGGATCGCCACCAGCTCGGCCGCCATGACCCGCCTGGCGGGCGTGTTCGTGCCCTTCATCCGCGAGGTCGGCGAGGTCCTGTACGAGTTCCAGGCCCCGTACGTGGTCGACTGGTCGAAGTTCCAGCGGACCTTCGGCCCGGTCAGCCCCACCCCCCACGCCGAGGCGGTCGCCCGGACCGTCGCCTGGTTCAGGAAATACGACGTTTCCGAGTAGACAGGTTCCTGCCGGGTTTCCGAGTAGACAGGTTCCTGCC
>DASUPQ010000353.1 GCA_036280995.1 Actinomycetota bacterium
GATCCCGGCCGTGCCCGCCGCGGCGCCGTCGGCGTAGGCCCGCGCCCGCCTCGCAGACGCAATCGAAGCAGAACGCCCTCCGGGGCCGACCACGCAACCCCGGGAGGTCGAACGTTTATCCACATTTCATCGGAGAGCGAGTTTGCCAGCGAACGCGGAGCGTGGTTGACCACGGAGAGTGGTCGGATCTGGCGACTTCCTCCGCCGCTCCCCGGTGGGTAAGATGCGCCCGCCCCCAACCATCGACGAGACGACAGGTCGACTTGTCGTTCCATCAACCAAGACCCAAAGCGACTTCACGCTTCGACGCCGAAGAGACAAGGCAATGTGACGACAAAGCGTTCCGCGGGCGGTCCGGAGGTG
This sequence comes from Actinomycetota bacterium, assembly GCA_036280995.1. Classification (NCBI taxonomy): domain Bacteria; kingdom Bacillati; phylum Actinomycetota; species Actinomycetota bacterium. The sequence continues at coordinate 364 of DASUPQ010000353.1, forward strand.
CCGGAGATGGGGAAGGTCATCGCCCTGGCGAACCAGAAGGGCGGGGTGGGCAAGACCACCACCGCCATCAACCTCGGAGCCGCCCTGGCCGAGCAGGGCCGCCAGGTGCTCCTCGTCGACATGGACCCGCAGGGGGCGCTCTCGGTCGGGCTCGGCCTGAATCCTCTCGCCCTCGAGCGCACCGTCTACAACCTGCTGATGGACCCCAAGGCCGACCCCGGCGCCTGCATCGAGGCCACCAAGCAGGAACGGCTCGACCTGCTCCCCTCCAACATCGACCTGGCCGCGGCCGAGGTCCTGCTGGTGGGGGAGGTGGCCCGCGAGCAGGCGCTCTCGCGGGTCCTGCGGGTCCTGCGCAAGCGCTACGACTACCTCCTGGTCGACTGCCCGCCCAGCCTGGGCCTGCTCACCGTCAACGCCCTCACCGCCGCCGACGGCGTGCTGATCCCGCTCGAGTGCGAGTACTTCGCCCTGCGCGGCATGGCCCTGCTGATGGACACGATCGAGAAGGTGCGGGAGCGCCTCAACCCCGACCTGGAGATCGTCGGGATCCTCGCCACCATGTACGATGCCCGGACGGTCCACGGGCGCGAAGTGCTCGGCAGGGTCGAAGACGCCTTCGGGGGTCGCGTCTTCCGGACCGTCATCGCCAAGACCATCCGGTTCGCCGAGGCGCCGGTGGCGGGCGAGAGCATCCTGACCTATGCCGGCTCGTCGTCGGGGGCGGTCGCGTACCGCGAGCTGGCCAAGGAGGTACTGGCGTCATGAAGGGTCGTGCGAGCCTGCCCGGGGCCGACGAGCTGTTCCGCGTCACCTCGATCGAGAAGGGCCGGGGTGCCAAGCAGCCGTCCGAGGAGGCCGAGCGGCGCGACCGGGAACCGGCCGAGCGGGTCCCGAGCGGGCGCCAGCGGCACGACGAGAAGGTCACCTTCTACTGCACCGCCGACGAGCTGATGGACCTCGAGAACGCGCGTCTCCTGCTCCGCCGCGAGCACGGCGTCGCCGTCGATCGGGGCCGCATCGTCCGCGAGGCCCTGGCCCAGGTCCTGTCCGAGCTGGAACGCGACGGCGCCGACGCCCCGCTGGTCAAGCGCCTCACCAGATGAGACGCCTCCCTGGTCGAACGCCTCACCTGACGAGCGGAACGCGCCAGACGAGCGGGGCGCGCGAGATGAGCGGGGCGCGCGAGCTCACCGGCCCTGGTTGCCGGGGCCCCCGGATCGGGAGGGTAGCCGGCGGGCGGACGACGTGCCCGCGCCTGTCCACAGGGGGGTCGCCCGGGGCCCGGACGGTGCCGCAGTGAGCAGGGCGGGCGCAGACGAGACGTTGGTGGATCGGAGGGTGCGCCGGTGAGCGGCGGGGTGCGGGCGGTCGACCTGATCGCCCGCAAGCGGGACGGCGGGGAGGTCGCCGGCGACGAGCTGCGCGATTTCGTCCTGGCCTACGCCCGGGAGGAGCTGCCCGACTACCAGATGGCGGCGTTCCTCATGGCCGGCTACCTGCGCGGGTTCACCCGGTCCGAGACCGAGGCCCTGACCGCGGCCATGGTCGCCTCCGGTGACCAGCTCGACCTGAGCCGCCTCAGCGGGCCGACGGTCGACAAGCACTCCACCGGCGGCGTCGCCGACGGCACGACCCTCGTCGTCGGCCCGCTCGCCGCCGCCCTCGGCATGCAGGTGATGAAGCTGTCCGGGCGCGGCCTGGGCCACACCGGCGGCACGCTCGACAAGCTCGAGTCGATCCCCGGCTTCCGGGTCGGCCTCGGCGCCGACGAGCTGCTCGACCAGGTGGAGCGGATCGGGCTGGCCGTGGCCGCCCAGACCGCCGACCTGGTCCCGGCCGACAAGTCGATCTACGCCCTCCGCGACGTGACGGCCACCGTCGGCAACGTCGCCCTGATCGCCTCCAGCGTGATGAGCAAGAAGCTCGCCGGCGGCGCCGCCAGCATCCTGCTGGACGTCAAGACCGGCTCGGGTGCGTTCATGCACGAGACCTCCGAGGCGGTCGGGCTGGCCCGGCTCTGCGTCGACATCGGCCGGGACGCCGGGCGCGGCACCGCCGCCCTGGTCACCGACATGGACCAGCCCCTGGGGGAGATGGTCGGCAACGCCGTCGAGGTGCGCGAGGCGGTCGAGGCCCTGCGAGGCGAGCGCCCCGGCCGGTTCCTCGACCTCTGCTTGACCCTTACCGGGTACATGGCCGCCCTCGCCGGCACGGCCGCCGACCCCGAGGCGGGCCGCCGCGACGCCGAGCGGGCCCTGGAGCGGGGCGACGGCCTGGAGCGCTTCCGCGAGTTCGTGGCCGCCCAGGGCGGCGACCCGCGGGTCGCCGACGACCTCTCGATCCTGCCCCAGGCCCCGGTCACCACCGAGGTCGAGGCGCCCCGGGACGGCTGGCTGGCGGCGGTCGACGCCGAGGCCGTCGGCCGGGTCGCGGCCGCCCTCGGCGCCGGCCGCCACCGCAAGGAGCACGACATCGACCCGGCCGTCGCCGTGGAGCTCTCGGTCAAGCTCGGCGACCAGGTCCAGGCCGGACAGCCGATCGGCCGCATCCTGGCCCGCGACGAGCAGGCGGCCCGCTCGGCCAGCGACGGCCTGCTCGCCACCCTCCGCTGGAGCGACCAGCCCGTCGACCCGCCGCCCCTCGTCCACGAGGTCGTCGGCGCCTGACCGCCGCCCCAGGTCGCCCCCGCGGTCACCGGCCGAGGCCAGGGAGGGCGCCCATGCAAGACCTGCCCCCGTGCTAGGGTTGCGCGGAACGGCGTGTCCCGGCGCCGAAACCCCCCGTTCGAACGAGGCTGAGGCATGGGCTCCCCGCTGTTCCTGCTCCGCGACGAACCCCAGGCGTTCGTGGCCTTCCTGATCGCGGTGATCGTCGGCATCACCTTCCATGAGTTCAGCCACGCCGCGGTGGCGAGCCTCCAGGGCGACCAGACGGCCCGGTCCCAGGGACGGCTCACCCTCAACCCGATCTCCCACCTCGACCCGCTCGGGTCCATCGCGCTGGTCCTGGCCGGGATCGGCTGGGGCCGGCCCGTGCCCGTGACCCCGTCGAACCTCCGCAGCCGGCGGTTCGGGGGGATCATGGTCGGCCTGGCCGGACCGGCCTCCAACTTCGTGCTCGCCCTCGCCGGCGTGGTGGCGTTCCGCCTCGTCTACCCGTTTGCCGACACCACCTTCGATGTCCCGTTCAGCTTGAGACTCCTCTACATGCTGGTCACCGTGAATGTCATCCTCGGCGTGTTCAACCTCCTGCCGATCCCGCCGCTGGACGGGTCCAGCCTGCTCTCGCTGGTCCTGCCGCCGTCGCGCCAGGGCATCCTCAACTTCCTCGACCAGTACGGGATCTTCCTGCTCCTCGGCCTCCTGATCCTGGCCCCCAACCTCCTGACCCCCATCTTCAGTGCCATCACCGAGGCGCTCTACGGCCTGGTCGGCCTCTCCGTCGGCTGACCGGCCGCCCCTCGGCTGACGGCCCTGCGGCGGCCCGCCGTTGTCCCCGACGCCGCACGCTGGCTACCATCGGCCGGCTGCGCCGATCTCCCGGCGCCGCTCCGCCGTCCCAGCGCATCGATTCGTCGACTCGATGACAAGTAGATAAGTAGATACATGGACTATGTGGTCAGGACCGAGGTGTTCGAGGGGCCGTTCGACCTGCTCCTGCACCTGATCGCGCGCCAGCGGGTGGACATCTGGCAGGTGTCGCTGTCCCGCATCACCGAGGACTACCTGGCCGAGGTGCGCCGGATGCGCGAGCTCGACCTCGAGGTGGCGACCGAGTTCCTGGTCGTCGCGGCCACCCTGCTGGAGCTGAAGGCGGCCCGGCTGCTCCCCGCCCCGGACGCCGACCCCGACGAGGTCGAGGCCGTCCTCGAGGAGCGGGACCTGCTCTTCGCCCGGATCCTCCAGTACCGGGCCTACAAGCAGGTCGCCGGCCTGTTCGGGGCCCGCTTCGCCGAGCAGACGGCCTACGTCCCCCGCCGGGTCGGCGCCGAGGACCTCCTCCGCCGCATCGTGCCCGAGCTGCTGGTCGGGGTCACCCCGGAGGAGCTGGCCCGCCTGGCCGCCGCGGCCCTCACCCCGGTCCCGCCGCCGCAGGTCACCACCACCCACATCGCGCCGCCCCGGCTGTCGGTCGCCGAGGCCGTCACCTCCCTCGCCCACCGCCTCCACGACCGCGGGTCCAGCAGCTTCGAGGAGCTGGTCGGCCACCAGGCGGTGCCGATCGAGGTGGTGATCGGCCTGCTCGCCGTGCTGGAGCTGTACAAGCGCTCGCTGGTCGAGCTCGACCAGACGTCGACCTTCGGCGACATCACCGTCCGCTGGACCGGCGGCGACCTGGTCGACGTCATCGACCTGACGGTCGAGGAGCCGGCATGACCGACCCGACCCCGACCCCCGCCCCCCAGCCCGAGCGCCCAGACGCCGAGCCGGTGGAGGAGACGGCGGCCGGCACGGCTGGGCGCGGGACCGCGGGAGGGCCGGGGGTGGACGGGTCGGAGGGCGACCCGACCGCGTGGCCGCCGGATGAGGTGTTCGACGCGGTGGAGCTGGACGACCGCGGCTGGACCCGGCGCGACCTGGAGGCGATCCTGCTGGTCGCCGACGAGCCGGTGCCGGCGACCGTCCTGGCCGAGATCGTCGGGTCGCGGCTCTCGGAGGTCGAGGAGCTGCTGGTCGGCCTGGCCGGCGAGTACGCGCGCGACGGACGCGGGTTCGTCCTCCGGGCCATCGCCGGCGGCTGGCGCCTCTACACCAGCCCGGGCGCCCGAACCGCCGTCGAGGCCTACCTGCGGGCCGGCCAGCAGAGCCGGCTCACCCGCGCGGCCCTGGAGACCCTCGCCGTGATCGCCTACCGGCAGCCGGTCACCCGCTTCCAGGTCGCGGCCGTCCGCGGCGTCAACGTCGACGGGGTGTTCCGGACCCTGGCCGCCCGCGGCCTCATCCGAGAGGTGGGAACCGACCCCGGCCCCGGCCAGGCCACCCTCTACGGCACCACCCCGGCATTCCTGGAACAGCTCGGCCTCAACGACCTCGACCAGCTCCCACCGATCAAGGACTACCTCCCAGAGGGCGTCGACCTCCTCGACCTGCAGGACCAGCCATGACCCCGGCCGGCCCGTCCCGCCCTTCCGCCGGGGGAGATCGTCCGCGCTCCACCGCCGGGCCGACCCGCGCGTCCGCCCGGGGGGACCGTTCCCGCTCCACGACCGGGAACGACGGCTCGCGGACCGGGAACGACGGCTCGCGCCCATCGCGCCCGGCTACGACGTCCCGCCCTCCCCGCCGTGCGGCCGCTGCCCAGCAGCCGACCGGAGGACGCCCGCGGCCACCGTCCGGCGGCCGCCGCGGACCGGAAGATGGCCGAGGGCGCCCACCGTCCGGAGGCCCACGTCGGAGCGACCCGGAAGGGCGACGCTCCGGCGCATCCACGGCGGGTCGCTCCGGACCACGCCGAGGTGGGCCCGGACCCGTCGCGACAGGTTCCTCCCCCCGCCGCGGGAGCGCGGAGCGCCGGGCCGCCGGTCCCGATCGTCGAGCGAACGCGGGTCGGGCGGAGACGGAGGGCCAGGTGCGTGACCCTAACCGTCGACCGGAGGCGAAGGGACGGACGGCGAGCCGTTCGGGTCGGGGAGCGAGGGACAGCCGCACGGGGAGCCGGTCCTCTCGGGACGCGCGCCGCTCGACCCAAGGCGGTCAGGAGGGCGGGTCTCGGCCGGTCGCCTCGGCCCGGCGGTCATCGACGGGGCCGACCCGGCCCTCGAAGGGCGCGCCGCCCACCGGGACTCGTGCCGCCCGGGCCGACCGGGTGACCTCGGGCACGGCGTCACCCGGCGGTGACGGGGGCGAGCCGGTACGGCTCAACAAGGCGTTGAGCGGGGCTGGGCTCGGGTCCAGGCGGGCGGTCGAGGAGCTGGTCCGGGCGGGGAGGGTGTCGGTCGGGGGCACGGTCGTGCACGACCTGGGACGGCGAGTCGATCCCGTCAACGACCGTGTCGAGGTGGACGGGTCACGGGTGGTCCTGGACGAGCGGCGGCGCTACTGGCTGCTGAACAAGCCCGCCGGGGTGGTGAGCACGGCGGCGGACCCGGAGGGTCGACCGACGGTCGTCGGGATGGTCCCCGAGCAGCCGCGGGTCTTCCCGGTGGGCCGCCTGGACCGTGACACCGAAGGGCTGCTGCTGCTCACCAACGACGGGCCGCTGGCCTACCGGCTCACCCACGCCAGGTACGGGATCGAGAAGCGCTACCTGGCCGAGGTCGAACGCCTGCCGGCCGACGCCCCAGGCCGCCTGCGGAGGGGGATCGAGCTCGAGGACGGCTTCGCCAAGCCGGTCCGGGTCAGGGTGGTCGCCGGCTCCGGTCGCCGGCGCATGGTCGAGGTCGTCCTGGTCGAGGGCCGCAACCGGGAGGTGCGACGGCTGCTGGACGCCGTGGGCGCCCCGGTCCGCCGGCTCGTCCGCACCGCGGTCGGGCCGATCCGCCTGACCGGCCTGGCGCCCGGGGAGTTCCGGCCCTTGCGGCCGGAGGAGATCAGAAGGCTCTACAAGGCAGCAGGACTATGAAGCAACCTATCGGTCTATCCACATGTCACTTTGTCGCTTTGTCGACGAAGCGATGGCACGCGGGGGCGGCCGGTGAATGAAGGCCGGCCGGTGGGCGAGGGCCGGCCGGGGAGTGAGGGCCGGTCGGCGGGCGAAGATCGGCTGGTGAACGAGGAGCGGCTGGTGGCGTTGCGCGGTGCGACCACGGTCGACGCCGACACCGCCGACGCCGTCATGGGCCGGACCGGCGAGCTGCTCTCCGCCCTGCTGCAGCGCAACGGCGTCGAGCACGACCAGCTGGTGTCGATCATCTTCACCTCGACCCGGGACCTGCGCAGCGCGTTCCCCGCCCTGGCGGCCCGGGAGCTCGGGCTGGGCGACGTGCCGCTGCTCTGCGCCGGCGAGCTCGACGTGATCGGCGGCAACCCGAACACCATCCGGGTGCTGATCCACTGCTATTCGACCCTGCCGAGGCCCAGCCTGCGCCACGTCTACCTGCACGGCGCCAGGCACCTGCGCGACGACCTTCCGGAGTGAACCCGATGACAGCGACCGTCCAGAGGCCATCGACCACGCCAGGAGCCGTTCGGTGACCCCGGCAGCCGAATGGCCACGGCGGCTTGCCATCGTCGGCACCGGGCTGCTCGGGGCCTCGGTCGGGCTGGCCGCCCGGGCCGCCGGGGTGGCCGAGGTGGTGGGAGCCGACAACGACCGGCGGGAGCTGCGCGACGCCCTGGCACGGGAGGCGATCACCAGCCGGGCCCGCTCCGTCGAGGAGGCCGCCGAGGGCGCCGACCTGATCGTGGCCGCGACCCCGGTCCGCTCGCTGGCCGGCGTGCTCGCCCGCGCCCACGCGGCGAACCCGGAGGCGGTGCTCACCGACGTCGGCAGTACCAAGTTGCACCTTCTAGCTGAGCTTCAACGTTCCTCCACCAATCTGCGGCGGGTCATCCCCGGCCACCCCATGGCCGGGTCCGAGGAGCGGGGGGCAAGCGCCGCCCGGGTCGACCTGTTCCACGGCGCGGCCTGGGTGCTGACCCCGGCCCCGCACGTCGACCACCAGGCGCTGCGCCGGCTGACCTCGTTCGTGCGGGACCTCGGCGGGCGGCCGCTCATGCTCGACCCGGAGCTGCACGACCAGGTGGCGGCGTTCGCGAGCCATCTGCCGCAGCTGGCCGCGACCGCCCTCATGGGCGCGGTGGCCCAGGTGGAGTCGCCGGCCGCCCTGCGCCGCCTGGTCGCCAGCGGCTTCCGCGACACCACGCGGGTGGCCGCCAGCGACCCGGACCTGTGGGTCGACATCTGCGCCACCAACGGCCCGAGCATCGTGGCCGCGCTGGACGTGCTGACCAGCCGGCTCGAGGTGCTGCGGAAGCTCATCGCCGAGGGGGACCGGGCCGGGCTGCGCGAGGAGCTGGCCAGCGCCCGGACGGCGCGCCTGCGCATCCCGACCAAGCCCGGCGCCTCGCCCCGCGGGCTGCGGGAGGTGGTGGTCCACATCGCGGACCGGCCGGGCAGCCTGGCCGCCGTGTTCCACGCCCTGGGCGCGGCCGGGGTCAACGTCGAGGACCTGGCCATCGACCACGAGCTGCAGGGGGGGAGCGGCGCCCTGCGGATCTGGGTCGCCGGCCGGGAGGCCCTCACCACCGCCATCGCCGCCCTGGAGATGGCCGGCTGGCCCGCCCACGAGGGCACCGGCGCCCCCTGACCGGAGCACACTGTGGATCAATAGATCTACCTATCCATCGATAGATAGACATAGCGATTCCCGACTCTCCGGTGAGCGACGACGGTGAGGGTGCAGGGCCGCCAGCGGGTAGACTGCGCTGCGGATGGGCACAGGTCCCGGACCAGGGATCCATGCGATGTGCCCGCGCCGGCCAGGGCGGCCGGGAGCCCGGGCCGGCCGACGCGGGGCCCTTGCCCCGGGACAGGCCGGGTGATGAGCGAGGTGCAGGTGAGCTGGGTGAGCTGGTCGAGTAGGGAGGCCAGGTGAGGGTGGTCGGGTTGGGCGGCGACGAGCCGGTCGAGGGCACCGCCGACGTGGTGGTCGCCGTCGACGGGCCGGCCGGGTCGGGCAAGAGCACGGTCGCCCGGCGGGTCGCCGAGCGGGCCGGCCTGCGCTACCTGGACACCGGGGCGACCTATCGCGCGCTCACCCTGGCGCTGCTGCGCCGGGGTGTCCCCGTCGACGACCCGGAGGCGGTGGCCGACGCGGCCAAGGCGGTCGACCTCACCCTCGAGCTGCCGCCTGGCCGGGCCGGGGCGGCCAGGGTGCTGCTGGACGGGACCGAGCCGGGACCGGCGCTCCGCACCCCGGAGGTCAACGCCACCGTGTCGGCCGTCTCCGCCGTCCCGGAGGTCCGTGAGCTGCTGGTCGGGCTGCAGCGGTCGCTGGTCGGGGTCGGGGGCATCGTGGTCGAGGGCCGTGACATCGGGACCGTGGTCTGGCCCGACGCCGACGTCAAGGTGTTCCTCACCGCCTCGGAGCACGAGCGGGCCCGGCGGCGCACCGGCGACGCCGGGGGCGGCGGCGAGACCGCCGAGACCCTGGCCCGCCGCGACGCCCTCGACAGCGGCCGGGCCGCCTCCCCGACCCGCCCGGCCGCCGACGCCCTGATCATCGACTCCACCACCCGCTCCATCGACCAGGTGGTGGACCAGCTCCTCCAGCTCATCGAAGCGGCCAGATCCAGCCGCCCGCGATGACCGGCGGCCCCCGACACGAGGGGTCCCGACAGGAGGGACCCGGACACGAGGGCCCCCGAGGCCCGGCCTCCAGCCCCCGGCTCCGGGACCGGGTCCCCCGGTGGGGGAGGCTGTCCCGGCGCGCGAACCGGATGCCCGTGGCCGTCCACAGCCCCAGCGGGCCGGCCGGCGCGGACGGTGGTGCGGGCCCCGCCGAGGAGCAGGACGGGGGCGCCAGCGAGCAGGTCGGGAAGCGCCCGGGGCGAAGGGAGAAGAACCCGGATCGGGGGTTCCTGATCGCCGGGACGGTCGTCAAGCCGCTCATGCGGGTCTGGTTCCGGATACGGGTCGAAGGGGGGGACAACGTCCCGGACCAGGGGCCGGTGATCCTGGCGTCGAACCACCGCAGCAACATGGACCCGGTGCTGCTCGCCTCGGCGTTGAAGCGGCCGGTGGCGTTCATGGCCAAGGCCGAGCTGTTCGTGGGGCCGCTCGGCTGGATCATGCGGTGGATCGGGCAGTTCCCCGTGCGGCGGGGGGGCATCGACCGGGAGGCGCTGCGGCGGACGGACGCGGTGCTGGCCCGGGGCTCGATGCTGGGGCTGTTCCCTGAGGGGACCAGGGGAGACGGGACGTTCGCGGCCGTCCACCCCGGACTTGCCTATATCGTGGTCCGGCAGCGCTGCCCGGTGCTGCCGGTGGCGATCTTCGGCACCGAGCGGGTGCGGCGCCGGTTCGGCTGGCTGCCGTTCGCCTCGCCGGTGCGGATCGTGGTCGGCCCGGCGATCGACCTGCCCCAGTCGACCAGCGACCGCGCCGGCCGCAGGGCGGCCAGCGAGGTCCTGCGCCAGCGGCTCCAGGCGTTCCTGGCCACCGCGGGCCCGGTCCCCGCCCGACACAAGGCAATAAGCAGTCAAAGTGATGAGTAGACAAAGCGACAAAGCAATGGAGCAGCAGGGAGACGAGCCGGCCGGCCGCCTGCCAAGGGTCGCGGTGGTCGGGCGACCCAACGTCGGCAAGTCGACCCTGGTCAACCGGATCCTGGGGCGGCGCGCGGCCATCACCCAGGAGGTGCCCGGCGTGACCCGGGACCGGGTCGCCTACCCGGCCGACTGGTCCGGCCGCCGGTTCGAGCTGGTCGACACCGGCGGCTGGGAGCCGAAGGCGACCGGGCTCCAGGCCAGCGTCGTCGCCCAGGCGGAACGGGCCATGGCCGAGGCCGACCTCCTGCTGTTCGTGGTCGACGCCACGGTCGGGGTCACCGAGGAGGACGCCGCCGTCGCCGCCCGGCTCCGCCGGGGCCGGGTGCCGGTCCTCCTGGTCGCCAACAAAGTCGACAGCGCCGCCGCCGAACCGCAGGTCGCCGACCTGTGGTCCCTCGGCCTGGGCGAGCCCCTGGCCGTGTCCAGCCTGCACGGCCGCGGGTCGGGAGACCTGCTCGACGCCGTCGTCGAGCGGCTGGGCGCCGAGGCGGCGACCGGCGACGAGCCGGAGGTGCCGGCGCTGGCCATCGTCGGCCGGCCCAACGTCGGCAAGTCCAGCCTGCTGAACCGCCTGGCCGGCCAGGACCTGGCCATCGTCGACCCGACCCCGGGCACGACCCGCGACACCGTCGACTCGATCGTGGAACGGGCCGGACGAAGCTACCGGCTGGTCGACACCGCCGGCATGCGGCGCTCGTTCCAGCAGGCCGAGGGGGCCGACTACT
>DASUPQ010000354.1 GCA_036280995.1 Actinomycetota bacterium
ATGAGTGCCCCGGCGCGTCTGCTGGCCTTCGCCGCGGCGCTTCACCACCCGCGGACCCCATCAGTCAGCCCACGTGGAGATTCCATCAGCACCGCCCACCAGCTGCCGCCGTTCAGTCCGCCATAGCCTTCCGGCTCCGCATTTGCAACCGCTTCCCCGGCGACCCGCCCGCACACACTCGATGAGGTGACCCGATGACCGAGCCCAGCCGCCGGCCAACAGAGCCGGCCAGCGCCGACACCCACCACCACACCGAGGCCCATGGGCAGGACCGTGGCCGGTCAGGCGCGGACCACGCCGGCCACGCCGTCACCGACGCCCACCACCACACCGACCGGCACACCGATCACAGTCACCACGACGAGCATGACACCGGCGGTCATGGCGGTCACGGCGGGCATGGTGGCCACGGCGATCACGTCGGCCAGTTCCGTCGGCTGTTTTGGATCATGTTGGTGCTGGCGCTGCCGGTGATCGTGTTCTCCCCGATGTTCGCGATGCTGCTGGGTTACTCCCTGCCCGCCGCCGGCTGGGCCGGCTGGGTCTCCCCGCTGCTCGGCACCGTCATGTACGTCTGGGGCGGGCGGCCGTTCCTGACCGGCGCGGTCGACGAGCTGCGCGCCCGCCAGCCCGGGATGATGCTGCTCATCGCGCTGGCCATCACCGTGGCCTTTCTCGCCTCCTGGGGCGCCAGCCTCGGCATACTCCACCACGAGCTCGACTTCTGGTGGGAGCTGGCGCTGCTGATCGTGATCATGCTGCTCGGCCACTGGATCGAGATGCGGTCCCTGGCGCAGACCACCTCCGCGCTGGACTCCCTGGCCGCGCTGCTGCCCGATCAGGCTGAGCGAGTCGTCGGCGACGACACCGAGGAGGTGGCACCGACCGACCTCCGACTGGGCGACCTGGTGATCGTCCGGCCCGGCGGGCGGGTCCCGGCCGACGGCCGGATCCGGTCCGGCACGGCCAGCATGGACGAGGCGATGATCACCGGGGAGTCCAAGCCGGTCCGCCGCGGCGAGGGCGACCACGTGGTGGCCGGCACCGTGGCCACCGACTCGGGTCTACGCGTCGAGATCACCGCCGTCGGTGAGGACACCGCCCTGGCCGGCATCCAACGCCTGGTCGCCGACGCCCAGAACTCGACCTCCCGGGCGCAGCGGATCGCCGACCGGGCGGCCGCGTGGCTGTTCTGGTTCGCCCTGATCGCCGGGGTAATCACCGCGATCGTCTGGACCCTGCTCGGAATGCCCGACGCCGCCGTGGTCCGCACCATCACCGTGCTGGTCATCGCCTGCCCGCACGCCCTCGGCCTGGCCATCCCGCTGGTGGTGGCCATCGCCACCGAACGCGCCGCCCGCGGCGGGGTGCTGATCAAGGACCGGCTCGCGCTGGAGGCGATGCGCACCGTCGACACCGTGCTGTTCGACAAGACCGGCACCCTCACCAAGGGCCAGCCCAGCGTCACCGCGGTGCACCCCACTCGGATGGCGGAGGAGGAGGTGCTGCGGCTCGCGGCCGGTGCCGAGGCCTACTCCGAGCACCCGCTTGGTCGGGCCATCGTCGCCGCGGCCGAACACCGTCGGCTGGACCTGCCGCCTTCGTCGGACTTCACCTCCTCCCCCGCGGTCGGGGTCGCCGCCACCGTCGAGGGGCGGCGGGTGCAGGTCGGCGGACCGTACCTGCTGCAGCAGGAGAACGTTGCCGAGCTGGACGTGACCCAGCAGTGGCGCCGGGAGGGCGCGATCATCCTGCACGTGCTGGTCGACGGTGAGGTGGTCGCGGCACTGAGGTTGGCCGATGAGATCCGACCGGAGTCCCGGCAGGCCGTGGACGCGTTGCACTCCCGTGGCGTCCAGGTCGTCATGATCACCGGCGACGCCGAGGCCGTGGCCGCCTCGGTCGCCGACGAGCTCGGCATCGACCGCTACTTCGCCGGGGTCCGACCCGAGGACAAGTCCGCCAAGGTGCAGCAGCTGCAGTCCGAGGGCCGTCGGGTGGCGATGGTCGGCGACGGCGTGAACGACGCCCCCGCGCTGGCCCAGGCCGACGTCGGCATCGCCATCGGCGCCGGCACCGACGTCGCCATCGCCTCCGCCGGGGTCATCCTGGCCAGCGACGACCCCCGCTCGGTGCTGTCGGTGATCGAGCTGTCCAAGGCCAGCTACCGCAAGATGAAGCAGAACCTGTGGTGGGCCGCCGGCTACAACCTGATCGCCGTGCCGCTGGCCGCCGGGGTGCTGGCCCCGATCGGGTTCGTGCTGCCCATGTCGGTCGGAGCCATTCTCATGTCACTCTCCACCATCGTCGTGGCAATCAATGCACAGCTCCTTCGGCGCCTCGACCTGCGACCTGAGGCGAGCGTCCGAACGAT
>DASUPQ010000355.1 GCA_036280995.1 Actinomycetota bacterium
TACATCCAGGCCGTCCAGCCCGAGCCGCTGGTCCGGGCGGCCGCCGACCAGGATGTGGTCGTCCGGCTGGCCAGGCAGGTCGGTGACCATGTCGTGGAGGGCACGCCACTGGCGTGGGCCCGGCTGCCCGAGCGCTCACCGGTCGATATCCAGCTGGTCCGGGCGGCGCTGGACGACGCGTGGTCATCGGGTTCGAGCCGACCATGGTCCAGGACGTCCCCTTCGGGCTGCGTCGGCTCGTCGACATCGGCAACAAGGCCCTGTCGCCGGCAATCAACGACCCCTACACGGCATCCAGGCGGTCCAGCACCTGTCGGTGCTGTTGTGCATGCTGGCCGGCCGGCGGCTCGGCGACCGGCTCTACCACGATGAGCAGGAGGCGCTGCGCGTCGCTGTCCCCCTCCCACAGTTCGCCGACTACCTGCGCCTCGGCACCACCCAGATCCGCCAATCAGGGGCCAAGGAGCCGGCCGTGGCCCGCAGCCTGATCTAGCTGTTGAAGGACGTCGGCGGCCGAGCGGTGAGCGAAGATCGCCGTCGGGCCTGCGCTCGTCATGTCTGGCTGGTGCTGGAGGACGCCAAGCGCGAGACCGCCCAGCCCGCCGATGTCGAGGCAGTGCAGGCCGACGGAGCAGTCGCCCTGGCCGCGCTGGGCACCGACCGCCCTTAACTCGCCGACGATTGAGCCGGCGGGGCGAACACCGCTCGATATACTTCCGGTGGTGTGCCGGGAAGCCTGGTCGGCGGCGTCTGACCTGCAACGCGAGGAGCCGTCCATGCCGGCGAGAGCGCACCGGGTTCTGCGGATCGTCACCCACCGTTGGCCTGCCACCGCGCAGGACAGGACGCTGGGTAAGCTCCCAGCATGCGCCGGTGGCAGGCCTGGGCGCGGTCGTTGTGCCGGCTGCTCCAAGTCGAGCTCGGTTTCGGCGGAGCATGATGGATCACGATGACGAGTGGGGCGCCTCGGCCGAGGAGGAGATCCGGCCGTCGTGGTCGGACAGTGCTCGGCCGGTCCCTCGGCTGGTCCTCCAGCCCCTACAGACGTTCCTGCGGACCGAGCAGGCCGGCGGCATCCTGCTGCTGGCGGCCGCCGTCGCCGCCTTGCTGTGGGCCAACTCCCCGTGGCAAGCCTCCTACGACGCCGTCTGGCACACCCAGCTCACCATCGGAGTCGGTGACTGGTCGCTGGCCGAGGACCTCCAGCACTGGGTCAACGACGCCCTCATGGCCCTGTTCTTCCTGGTGGTCGGCCTGGAGATCAAGCGTGAGCTGCTCACCGGCGAGCTCCGCGAGCCCCGAGTGGCCGCCCTGCCCGCCATTGCCGCCCTCGGTGGGATGGTGGTGCCCGCCCTGCTGTATCTGGCGATTAATTCCAGTGGGGAGCCGGCCCGGGGCTGGGGGATCCCGATGGCCACCGACATCGCCTTCGCCCTGGGGGTGCTGGCCCTGGTCGGCGGCAGGCTGCCGGCGGCGCTCAAGTCGTTCCTGCTCGCGCTGGCTATCGTGGACGACATCGGGGCCATCCTGGTCATCGCCGTCTTCTATTCCGGCAGCATCGAGGTCCTGGCGTTGCTGGCCGCGGTCGGGCTGCTGGGGCTGATCCTGATCCTGCAGCGGCTGCACGTGCGCTGGACGGTGCTGTATGTGCTGCTCGGCGTTGGCGTGTGGTTGGCCGCCTTCCAGTCCGGGGTCCATGCCACCATCGCCGGTGTCGCCCTCGGCCTGGCCACCCCCGCGGTTCCCTTCCAGCGCCCAAAGGCGGTGAGTCTCGAGGCGCACCGAATCGCCGACGACACCGTGGACGACCCGTTCCCGCCCGACGCCGACGCCCCCCAGTGGCTGCATCTGGCCGGCCTGACCCGCGAGGCGGTCTCGCCCCTGGCCAGGACCGAGCATCTGCTGCATCCCTGGACCAGCTATGTGATCGTCCCGCTGTTCGCGCTGGCCAACGCTGGGGTGTCCATTACCAGCGCAACCCTGCGCGAGGCGCTGACCAGCGGCGTCACCCTGGGGGTGGTGGTGGGTCTGGTCGTCGGCAAGACGGTCGGAGTGACCGCATTCACTTGGGCGGCGACCAGGACCGGGATCACCCGGCTCCCCGATGGCGTCCGCTGGAGCCACCTGGTCGGGGTCGCCGCTCTGGCTGGCATCGGGTTCACCGTGTCGCTGTTCATCACGAGCCTGGCGTTCCAGACCCCAGCGGTCCAGAATGCGGCCAAGGTCGGCATCCTGGCCGCATCGCTGCTGGCCGGCCTACTCGGGGCGCTCCTGCTTGCTCGTTTCCAGAGGAGGTAGGCCCAGCGGGCCGTGCCAGGCGGCGGCAGTCCTCCTACCGACGGCGCAGAGCTCACGAGCCGTCCTCGGGCGAACCGATCGCCAGGCCGGCGATGGCGCCGATGACGATCCAGAACAAGACATTGCCCAGCCGAGCCCCGATGCCGACCCCGACACCGCCGCCGAGCGCCACCCACGCTTCGACCGCCCGCTGGCTCGCGGGGACTGGAGGTTGACCGCCACTCATGTCCGTCCCTCGGTCACTGCGTCGTGTCGAGGGTCGGCGGCGCCGCATCCGGACCGACGGGAGGACTCTCGACCGCCACGATCCGGCAGCGGTAGGGGCCTGACGGGGCAGCCACTTCCACCTCCTCGCCGACCTGGTGGCCGAGCACTGCCTGGGCCAACGGCGATCGGACCGAGATCCGCAGGTCATCCAGCGGGGCCTCGATCGGATGGACGATCAGGAACCGCTCCAGAACACCCTGCCTGACTCCAATAGTCACGACCGTGCCCAGCTCGACCATGGCCGGTTCGCCGACCACGTCCTCGGCGATGGCGGCGTGGTCCACAACCCAGGTCAGACGGCGCAGCTCCTCGACCGCCCGATCGAACTCGGCGTCGACATGGCCATCACGCTCAGGATCCTCCAAGGCGGCGCGCAGCTGTGGAAGGACCTCGACACGCAGGACGCGGACGCGCTCGCTCAGCAGCCGTCTGCCCTCGCGGGTCAGTACCACCTGAGCGGCGCCATCCAGATCCAGCATCGCCAAGGGGTCACCGCTCCTCACGACCACCTCCCGGCCTGGACGCGGAGGCCAAGCAGATGCGACCGCCCGGACGACGGACCTGCGCTGCGTGCCGGCCGTTCAGGCCTGCAGGCGCGAACGTTGCAAC
>DASUPQ010000356.1 GCA_036280995.1 Actinomycetota bacterium
GTGGCGGGCCCGCCACCGCTCGATCTCGCCGGCCTCGCCGAGGCGTTCCTCGCTGAACTGGCGGATCGTCTCCAATAGCCGGTAGCGGCTCTCGGGCCCGTGTTCCTCAGCCACGACCAGCGATCGCGCCACTAGGTTGGCCAGCAGCTCGAACACTGTGTCGGTGCCGGGGTCAGTACCGTCGCCGCCGCAGACCGTCTCGGCGGCTTCCAGGGTGCAGCCGCCGGCGAACACCGCCAGCCGGCACAGCAGCCGCCGTTCGGGCTCGGTGAGCAGCTGGAAGGACCAGTCGATGGTGGCCCGCAGCGTCTGGTGCCGTGGGTCCGCGCCGCGCCGACCAGCGGCAAGCACTCCGAAACTTCGCTCCAGCCGCCGGGCCAGCTCTGCCGGAGTCATCGCGGGCACCCGCGCCGCCGCCAACTCGATCGCCAGCGCTATCCCATCCAGACGCCGCACGACGGCGGCGACCTGCGCCGCATTCTGGTCGGTCACTGCGAAATCGGGCTTGACCGCGTCCGCCCGCTCGACGAACAGCCGCACTGCCTCCGCCTCGGTGATCGCGGCCAGATCGGCGTCGGCGCCGGGCACTCCCAGCGTCGGCACCGGTACCAGCCGCTCCCCCTCGATGCCCAGGCCCTCACGGCTGGTGGCCAAGATCACCAGCCGCTCACACGACCGCTGTAGCATCCCGGCCAGTGCTGCCGTCCCATCGAGCAGATGCTCACAGTTATCCAACAGCAACAGCAGCTGCTTGCCGCGCAAAAACTCGACCATGACGTCCCGCGTGGTGTGGCCGGCTCGGGCGGCCAGAGAGAACACCGCCGCGACCGCATCATCCACACCGGCGACATCGCGTACCGGCGCCAGGTCACACAGCCATGTGCCGCCACCAAACCGCGGCGACACCTGCCCGGCTATCTGTAACGCCAGGCGGGTCTTCCCTACCCCGCCGGGCCCAGTCAAGGTCACCACCCGCGCCTCACCCAACGCCGCCGCGATCTGCTCCAGCTCCCTGGCCCTGCCGATGAACGAGGTCACCTGCAACGGCAAATTGCCGCTGCGCCCGGCAAGCGTGCGGATCGGCGGAAAATCGGCTGGGAGATCAGCATGGGTCAGCTGAAAGATCAACTGTGGCTCGGCCAAATCCTGCAGCCGAAATTCGCCCAACTGCTTCAGCCCAAACCCGCCGCCGAGACGGCCAGCCACCAGGTCGCGGGTCACGTTGGTGAGGAGCACTTGGCCGCCGTACGCGGCGGCCCTCACCCGGGCACAGCGGTTGATCGGCGAGTAGTCGACATGATCGCGCCCACCCACGCGTGCTTCCCCAGTGTGCAGCCCCATCCGCACGCGTAGCGCAATGCCCGTAGGCCATTCCTCGCGCCCGAGTCGCAGCTGACAAACGCCGGCCGCCTCGACCGCGGCAACCGCGCTAGGAAAAACGGCGAAGAAACCATCCCCCTCCCCGCGGGAGGTGATCACCCTTCCGCCATGCTCCTCGATCACCCCGGCCAGAAGCCGATCATGCTGTCGCAGCGCCACCTCCATCGCCTTCGGCTCGCGCTCCCACAGCCGGGTGGAACCCTCGATGTCGGTCAGCAGGAACGTGACCGTCCCGGAGGGCAGCTTGGTTCTACCGGGCTCGCCCGGTGCCGCCGACGACGGACGCAGCGCCCAGGCGCTGATTGTGGCGTCGGCAAAGCTTTCGCTCAGCAAAACTGCAAGGTCGTGGGCCAGCAGCCGTTCCAGCTCCTTCGCCGTGGTGAACTCCCGGTACGACGTCGTGCCGGTCGCGCGGATATCGTCGAGCATCTTCGTCAGCCCCGGCTCCTGGTTTGGGGCCGGACGCTTCACGTATAGGAGCATCGGCATGCCAGCGGCCAGCCGGTATTCATCCTCGAGACCTGAGATCTCCATCCCCGACCCCACCCAGCCGTACCGTTGCCAGTAAATCCCGACAAAAACCTGGCTCTGCTCCAGGTAGGCCCGGTACATGTTCCGCGGCGGATGTGGCCGAGCGCCCGACTCATACCACACCGGAATCAAATGCAGCCGCCGAATCGCCCGCCGCGCCGCCGCCCGCTCCTCAGCCAACTCCTCCAGTGTCGAAGA
>DASUPQ010000357.1 GCA_036280995.1 Actinomycetota bacterium
GGTTGATCGGGTGGGATTGGTTCTGGGTCGGGATCGCCGCCCTGTTGGACATCGGCCATTGGGTCGCCGGCGCCAGCCAGCGCAACCAGCTTCCCGGCAGGCGGACCACAACCGCATAGGAGCTGAACCGGAACGCCGACCCGGCCAGCCCGGCTGGCAAGCTTGCCTGGGCTCACATATGGCCCAGATCCCGACGGGACGTCCCTGACGGGCTACCTCCACCGCTATGCCGGGGAGGTACCGACTCATGAGGTGCCGGGATGGGTCCTGGATCTCATCCGTGTGGGGTGATGCATCGCTGGGCGTCCCCCGTCCACGCTTGCAGGTGGTGCCGGCAGCTGAGGGAAGTGGGCGGTGCGCAGTCGAATGGTGGCCACTGAGCAGGAGACGCCAGGGACGGCGACCGTCCCCCAGCGCTGGCTGGCCCGCCTGGCCCTGGTGGCCGCCGCCGCCGCCGTGCTGGTGCCGCCGGTGCTGGCCGGTCCCCGCCAGAGCCTGGCCTTGGTGCTGGTCGGGCTGGTCGGCCTGGCCCTGACCCTGGCCGGGGCGTGGTGGGCGCTGACCAACAGGGGCCTGGTGCGGGGCCTGGCGATTGCCCTGGCGGTGGCGGCCCCGGTGACCGTACTGGTGCTGTACCGGCGCGAGCGGCTGCTCTGGGTGGCGCTGCTGGCGTTGGGGCTGGGGGCGCTGGGCGTGGCCGCCGGCCGGGCCGCGTTGCGCCGCGACGCCATCCCCGAGCGGATGCGCGAGCACGAGGTTCCGCCGCCCCGGCGGCCGTTCCTGATCATGAACCCGCGCTCGGGGGGCGGGAAGGTGACCCGCTTCGGCCTCAAGGACAAGGCCGAGGCCCTGGGGGCCACCGTCGCCCTGCTCGAGGGGCCCGGGACCGTGGACGTGGGCGAGCTGGCCCGCCGGGCGGTGGCCGACGGGGCCGACCTGCTCGGGGTGGCCGGCGGCGACGGGACCCAGGCCCTGGTCGCCGGCATCGCCGCCGAGCACGACATTCCGCTGCTGGTCATCTCGGCCGGCACCCGCAACCACTTCGCCCTCGACCTGGGCCTGGACCGGGAGGACCCCTCGCGGTGCCTGGACGCTCTGAAGGACGGAGTGGAGCTGCGGGTCGACCTGGGCGTGATCGGCGACCGCCCGTTCGTCAACAACGCCTCCTTCGGCGCCTATGCAGCGGTGGTGCAGAGCCCGGCCTACCGCGACGACAAGCGCCGCACGACGACCGAGATGCTCCCTGAGCTGCTGGTCGGCCAGCGCGGGCCGCGCCTGGTGGCCAGGGCGGCGAACGTGACCATTGAGGGGCCCCAGGCGGTGCTGGTCTCCAACAACGTGTATGGGATGGGCGACATCGCCGGGCTGGGGCGTCGGGCCCGGCTGGACCGTGGCAACCTGGGCGTGTTCGCCGTCTCCGTCAGCAGCGCGGTCCAGGCGGCCGGCCTTGTCCGCGGGACGCAGTCCCGCGGGCTGACCAGACTGGTCGGGCGCGAGGTCACCGTCGACGCCGACGCCGCCCAGGTCCCGGTCGGGGTCGACGGTGAGGCGCTGTTGCTGGACACGCCCGTTCGCTGCACGATCCGGCCGGCTGCCCTGCGGGTCCGGGTGCCCCGTGACCGTCCTGGGGTGCCCGATCCCAAGCCCATCATGGACTGGAAACGCCTGCGCCAGATGGCCCTCACCGGGCCGGGCACCGGCCGTGGGTGACGGCGCCGGTCGCGGGCGGCCGACGCCTCCCGCGACCATCTACGGCGGCGCTCTCGGTGAGCTGGACCACATCGACCAGGCCGTCTACCGGGCGATCGCGGCCACGCCGTCGCCCAGCCTCGACCTCGTCCTGAGCCGGCTGTCGTCGGCCGCCGACCACTCCAAGCTGTGGTTCGCCATCGCCGCGGCGCTCATGCTCAAGCCGGGCCGGCCACGGAGGGCCGCGCTGCTGGGGGTGGCAAGCATCGGGCTCGCCTCGGCGACAGCCAACCTCGTGGGCAAGGGGCTGCTCAGGCGGGCCCGTCCCGACCGGGCCGGGGTGAACGTGCCGACAGGGCGCATGGTCAGGATGCCCGGCTCGACGTCGTTCCCTTCTGGTCACTCCGCCTCGGCCTTTGCCTTCGCGACGGCGGTCGGCGACGAGCTGCCCCTGGCGTGGCTGCCGCTGCACGCCTTGGCCGCCGCCATCACCTACTCCAGGGTCCACACCGGCGTGCACTATCCGGGTGATGTGCTGGTCGGCTCGCTCATGGGGACCGGCGCCGCCGTCGCCGTCCGCTACAGCGGCCGCATCCTGATGCGCCGGAGCGCCAGCCCATCTCGGCCGGGGTCAGCAGCGCCGTGAGCAGCAGCCCGGCGGCCAGGTGGCGTGCCAGCCAGGCGGCCCTGTAGTCGAGCAGCGTGCGTAGCCCTAGCAACCACTTCAGGCGGGCGGTGTCACGATGTCCGGGTCGGCCGGGACAGCGACCTCCTGTCCTTGCCGTCGTAGGGCAAGGTATGTAGCACGCCTCGCAGGTCCTGGACGAGTGGCCGAGTTCCTCACCGGGTCCGGCCACCGGCTGCGCCCGACCGCATGCTGGCCACCGTGTTGTTCAGCGACATGCTGGGATCACTGAACAGGC
>DASUPQ010000358.1 GCA_036280995.1 Actinomycetota bacterium
CGAAGACGTAGACGTCATAGACCCGGTTGGGGTTCTGCGCGGCGAAGGTGGTGGCCACGGTCAGCGTCGACTGCTGGGGCGCGGTGGCCGGGTCGCCGGCGGGGACGTTGCTCCAGCCGCTGGCCGGCTCGAACTCGGCGACCTGGTAGGAGAGGCCGAAGCGGGCCGCGCCGGCCTGCTCGTCGGGAACGGCCGGGGCGGTGAGCACCCCGCGGGTCGAGAAGAAGGTGGTGAAGTCGACGGTCGGGCCGTCGATGTTGGCCTGGCGGCCGGCAACCCAGTCGAGCTGGGCGACCTGCCGGCCGGCCCGCTCGGCGGCCGAGGCGATCGAGTCGGCCTGGAGGACCCCGGAAGCCGAGAAGCTGGTCCCCCGGGAGAAGTCGGTGCCGGTCTGGTGGAAGGTGTTGTTGGTGGAGCCGTGCTTGCCCGGCCAGGCGCCGGTGGCCAGCGTGCTCCAGCCGACCCCGGTGTTGGGCGGGAACCCCTGGGTGAGGCCGTTACGGCCCTGGACCCCGCGTCGCTTGAGCTGACGAATGTTGGGCATGGCCCCGGCCGCCGCGAAGCGGTCGACCAGGTCGGGCCGCATGCCGTCGGCCGCGAACAGGATGGCCGCCTGCTCGGCGGGGGCGGCCGCAGCCGCCGCGTTGGCCGCCGGGGCGGGAGCCGCCGTCGCCAGCAGCGCGGCCAGAACGGCGATGACGAGGGCAAGAGCGGAAAGACCGCGGAAACGGCGGCGAGCGACCATGGGGCACCTTCCTGGAACCGGCGCTGGACACAGGCGGTGAAGCTGAACCCGGAGACCCGGTAACGCTTCCGTACCGGGCAAACCGTGTCAAGATCCCCCGAATGGTTCCGGGGTCGCCTGGCCAGAACCGGCCGTTGGATCCCTGCACGCCTGAACTCAAGACCCGGCCCGCTGGGCCCTGTGCACGCCCGACCCGAGAGCCGCCTGGCGAGCCCTCCGCCCGCCCGACCGAGAGCCCGCCTGGCGAGCCCTCCGCCCGCACGCCTGACCGAAGGCCCGGGCTGCTGAGGCCCGGCACGCCTCACCCCAGACCCCGGGCGCTTGGGGCCCCTGACGGGAGGGCAGCCCGGGACCGGGAGAGGAGCTTCCGGTTGTCCACAGGCCCGGGTGACCGGGCGGTCGCTGTCCGGGCGAGGGCGGGTCGGGCCAGGCGCTAGAGTGCCTTGATGGCAAGCAGATCAACTGGGCGAGCAGCGACGTGACCTCGACCGGACCGACCGGGCCGTCGCCGCCTGGCGACCCCGGGGCGGACGCCTCCTTCTCCGACGGCCGGGTGCGGCTGCACGGCTGGCGCCATCCGGCCATCCTGGCCGTGGGCGCGGCGACCGTGGCCGCCGGGTTCGCCCAGTTCGGGGCCACCACCGCCCTCGGCGACGTGGCCCGCGCCTTCGGCGAGACCGGCGACGGCACCTCGGTGGTGGCCAGGGTCGGGCTCTCCGGCACCACCCTCGGGATCGGCCTGGCCATCGTCCGCCTGGCCTCCCTGGCCAGCCTGCCCCTGTCCGCCCTGGCCGACCGCCAGGGCCGCCGGCGGATGCTGCTCGGCTGCGTGAGCGGCGGCCTGGCCGTCACCGCCCTGGCCGCTCTGAGCCCGGGTTACTGGTGGTTCGTGGCCCTGTTCGCCATCGGCCGGCCCATGCTGTCGGCCACCAACGCCATCGCCGTGGTGGTGGCGGCCGAGGAGACCGAGACCCGCGACCGGGCCAAGGCGATCGCCCTCATGACCGCCGGGTACGGCGTCGGCGCCGGCCTGACCGCGCTGATCCGCGGGGTCGCGGGCGACGGGGTCGGGTTCCGGGGCCTGTTCGCCCTCGCCCTGGTGCCCCTGGCCGCCGTCCCCCTGCTCGCCCGCCGGCTCGAGGAGCCCGACCGCTACCAGCGCCTCCGCGCCGCCGAGGACCCGGAGCTGGCCGCCGCCCGACCCGCCGTCCTCGGCAGGGTCAGGGCCGACCTGCGCCCCCGCCTGTGGCTGCTGGCCGTGCTCGCCTTCGCGATCGCGTTCGTCACCGGCCCGATGAACACCTTCCTGTTCGTCTACGCCGAGAACGCGCTCGGCATGTCCCGCTCGTCCACGGCCGCCATGGTCCTGGCCGCCGGGCCCATCGGCCTGCTCGGGCTGCTGCTCGGGCGGTGGTCCGCCGACCGGCTGGGCCGCCGGGTCACCGCCGCCGGCGCGCAGGCCATGGTCGCGCTGGCCGGGATGCTCACGTACAGCGGTTCGCGGGCCGCCGTGGCCACCGGCTACCTGCTGGCCGTCCTGGTCGCCTCGGCCTACGCGCCGTCGATCGGCGCCCTCGGCTCCGAGCTGTTCCCGACCAGCGTCCGCGCCACCGCCGCCGGCTGGCTGGTAGCGGCCGGGGTGCTCGGCGCGGTCGCCGGGCTGGTCGCGTTCGGCCTGCTCACCGACGCCCTGGACAGCTTCGCGAGCGCCGCCGTGCTGATCTGCGCCCCCGTGGTCTTGACCAGCCTGCTGTTCGCGCGCCTGCCCGAGACGCGCGGGCTGGAGCTGGAGCAGTCGGCTCCCGACTGAGGCCCGCCGCCCGGTATCCTGCTCCTGCGCTGCGGCTTTGCCCGGTTAGGCGGGAGCGCTCGGCGGGCAGTGAGGGTGGGTGTCGCCGAGCGGCGCGGATCTGGCGAGTGCAAGGAGGACGACCATGGCGGCCTTCGACCCGGCGACCCTCGAACGCTGGCGGGCGCTCGCGATCGTCGACCGAGACGGCAGCACGGTCGGCACCATCAGCGAGTTCTACCTGGACCGCGAGACCGGCCACCCCACCTGGGCCCTGGTCAACACCGGCCTCTTCGGCACCAGCCAGTCGTTCGTCCCCCTGGTCCACGCCACCGAGATCGCCGACGGCCTCCAGGTCCCCTACGAAAAGCGCCACATCAAGGACTCCCCCAGGGTCGACCTCCACGACGAGCTCTCGCCTGAGGAGGAGGCGGCGCTGTTCGCCCACTACGGCGTGGACTACGAGCCGGCCACCGGGACCGCGGCCGGGACTCCGGCGGTCGCCGAGGCCGGCGAGCCAGTTCCCGGCGAACCACCCGGGCCGGTCGCGGCCGACCCGACCACGGTGGTCGAAGGCGAAGGGGGATCCGCGGCTGACGGTGGCCACTACCATCCCGACCCCGACCTCGACGCCGACACCGTGACCGGCGGCGTCCCGGGCGAGCCAGGAACGGCCGACCCGCACGAGACCCGCCGGACGGACCGGCACGGGGTCGGGCCCGAAGGCGCCGAGCGGGTCGAGATGGGATCGAGGGTCGAGGGCCCCGATGGCCCGGCCGGCCCCGGCGAGGTCCCAGACGGCTCAGCCGATCCACGCCAGGTCCCAGACGGCCCGCCCGGTCCTGGCTCCGACCGCGACCATTTCGGCGACGGTCCGGCTGACTCCAGCCGCCTCCGGGAGGGTCCGGCCGACCCGAACCGCCTCCAGGGCGCCCCCGCCGGTCCCGACCCCGACGGGCTCCCGGACGCCCCGGGCGACCTCGGCTCTGATCAGCTCGGCGGCGGCCCACGCGACCCCGACCTGGGCCGGACCGCGCCGGTGGAACCTGGCCTCCCCGGCTCAACTGCCGCCTTTCCCTACGGAGCAACCGCGACGGTGGACAAGGGCGCCGCCTCTTCCGGGCACCCGGCGGACGAGCCGCTCCGGGTCCCGGACGAGCCCGGCTGGGCTCCGGGTGCCGCCGGAAGCTTCGAGGAGCAAGACCCCGTCGACCCGCCCGCCGGCGCCAGCGACCGGTGGCGCGAGGCCAAGCTGGCCGCCGAACGCGACCGGATCGCCCGCGCCGCCGCCGCCCAGCCCGAGGAGCGCTCCCCCTTGGAGCGGGCCCGCCGTCGCCTGGAGCGCCTGGTCGGCGTCGGCCAGGAACCCGCCGACCACGACGAGATCTCCCCCGCCGACCGCGAGGCGGCCGAACGCGCCCGCCATGCCCGCCTCGGTCTCGACGAGGAGGACCAGCCCCGGCGCTGACGGTCCGGTCAGCGCTCAGGCGGGCTCGGGCGCCTGGGTCGAGGGCTCGGCCAGCAGCCGACCGGCCGCGGTCGCGGCCAGCCGCCGAAGCGCGGCCAGCCGGTCGCTCACGTCGCCCTGAAGACCGGACGCAAAGGGCGTCGGGCGCTCATCGCCACCCCGCCCGCTCGAACAGTACCGCCTCGCCCGCTCGCCCCGCGGGCGCTAGAACCGGACCTGGACCGGCCCCCGCTCCTCCCCGCCGGCCTGGAAGTACTCGCGGGTCCGGAACCTGAAGATCGCCGCGAAGAGGTTCTGCGGCACCGTGGTGACGGCGTTGTTATAGGTCAGGACGGCGTCGTTGTAGTACTGGCGTGCGTAGGCGGCGCGATCTTCGGTGGCCGAGAGCTCCTGCTGCAGCTCCAGGAAGTTCTGACTGGCTCTGAGATCTGGATACGACTCGGCCACCGCGAACAGGCCTTTCAGCGCACCGGTGAGGACATTCTCGGCCGCAGCCTGATCCGCCGGGCCCTGGGCACTGATCGCCTGCGCCCGCGCCTCGGTGACCGCCTCCAGGGTTCCCCGCTCGTGGCTCGCATATCCCTTCACCGTCTCCACAAGGTTCGGGATCAGGTCGTAGCGCCGCTTGCGCTGCACGTCGATCTGGCTCCAGGCGTTGTCGACCTGGTCCCGCCGCCGCACGAGCCCGTTGTAGATGAGCACCGAGACGACCAGCACCACGATGAC
>DASUPQ010000359.1 GCA_036280995.1 Actinomycetota bacterium
CCGCAGACGTCGGGCACCTTGCGGACCTCAGCAACGCGAACGCGCCTACGGGCGGCCATCGGCGCCCCGGCATCCACCCGCGCCACCACCACGACGACCAGCGGCCGGCGCCCATCCGCGCCCGCGGCGGCGGGCTGGGTCAACGTCGTCAACGACCAGTTCAGCTCCGGTGGGGTGCCGGCACACTGGCACCGGTACGACACGCCCTACGGCTCCGCCCCGCACAACTGCCCCACCCCGTCGCATGTGTCGGTGTCCGGCGGCTCGATGCACCTGCTGATGCGGCACGAGACGAGCGGCCGGTGCGGCGCCGGCTGGTACACCGCCGGCATGATGCTCGACAGGGCCTTCGCCAGCGTCGACCAGCGGGTGACCGTGCGGTTCCGCGTGGTCAGCGGCGGGGTCAGCGGCCATCACATCATCCCCATGCGCTTCCCGCCGGGTGCCCGCTGGCCCCAGGGCGGCGAGGAGGACTACTGCGAGGGCGACGGATCCAGCGGCTGCTTCACCTTCCTGCACTACGGGGACAAGGCCACCACGCAGGTCTGGCATCGCCACGCCTTCGACCTTTCTCAGTGGCACACGGTGCGGTTCGAGCGACGCAACCATGTGGTCAAGGCGTACATCGACGACCTGACCAGGCCGGTCTGGACCTACAACGGCTCCTCCAGGACGCTGCCCGACACCAAGAAGCAGGTGGTGCTGCAGCAGGAGTGCCGGCACTCAGGATGTCCGGCCGGGACGACGGGCACCGAGGACATCCAGATCGACTGGATCACCGTCGACAACCCGGCCTGAGAAAGGGAATGTGGTGAACTCGACCCGAAAGCTGCTGGCGCTCCTTTACAGCTGCCGGAGCTGGCTCCTGAAGCAACAGTGGTTCACCAGCCGGCTCTTGCCGGCGCTGCCGCGGTCGCTGCGATGGACGCTGCGCAAGCTCTACTTCCTGCCATCGGACCTGATCGAGCGGGTGCTCAGCAATCGGGAGGAGTTGGTCCCTCCCAGGTCATCGATCTTCACGGGCTCGGTCGACGATTTTAAGAGCAGCGGCGAGGCCCTTGTCCGTCGTCTCGCCGATTCTGGGCGTCTGATGCCGGAATCGAAGGTCCTGGACATAGGTTCCGGGATGGGGCGCGTCGCCGTGGCATTGACCTCCTACCGGGACGGAAGCGGGTCCTACCAGGGTCTCGACATCGTCCCGTCAGGGATCAAGTGGTGCAGCGAGAAGATCACCTCCAAGTACCCGAACTATGTCTTCACGCTGGCCGACGTCTTCAACAAGGAGTACAACCCCGCTGGGCGGCTCAAGGCCTCCGAGTACCGATTTCCCTTCGATGACGAGACGTTCGACCTCGCCGTGCTTGGATCCGTATTCACCCACATGCTCCCCGAGGACATGCGGCACTACATCGCCGAGATCGCCCGGGTCCTCAAGAAGGGCGGCACGTGCTGTGCCAGCTACAACCTCCTGGACGCCGAATCGCTCCGTACCATGAAGGCAGGTCTGGGGGCGTTCCGCTTCACACGCCTCGGCCCGCACTGGGTGGTCGACGTCAACGTCCCGGAGTTGGCCGTCGCCTACGAAGAGGACTACGCCCGAAAGCTGTTCGAGGAACACGGGCTGTCGTGCACGGTCCACCACGGCTGGTGGTCGGGTCGTACGGACACATCGCGCGAGCCGCCCTGGTTCCTTGACCAGGACGACCCGGACTTCCGGTATTTCGATCAGGACTATGTGATCGCGACCAAGGTAAACGGTGGACGGCGTGACGAACTAGCGCCAGGCGTCAGCCTCGGCCATTCATGAGGCGCTGAGGTTGGTTCACATCCCGGTCCGCAGCCGGCCGACCCGCCGCAGCAGCTGGCGGGCCGTGCTGCGCAGGGCTGGCCGGCCGAGTACGAACTCGGTGGCGTACCGGCGCGGGGCGTGCTGGAGCCGGCGGGCCACGGCGACCACGGACGGCCGCTCGACGCAGCCCTCGGCCACCGTGAGCTGCTGGTTGCCCAGCACCTTCTTGTACTCCTCGTCGCCCTTGCCGAGGTCGAGGCGGCGCAGGCCGGCCGTGGCGGCCGCCTCGGCCATGAACAGATGCAGCATCAGCCCGGGCGAGTACTTGGCCAGGGCCACGTCGTAGCTGGGGAACCAGCAGGCCAGGGTGGCCGCCGAGCGCAGGCCGAAGTGGATGGCCACCGGCCGGTCGCCGGCCGACAGCACCGACAGGGTGCCCGAGCAGCCCGGGGCGCGGGTCTCGAGCAGGTCGCGGACCAGCCGCACGGTGGCCGGCCGGGCGAAGCGGTCGAACCGGCCCGTCCTCCGGTACTGGGCCGACTTCCAGCGCATCAGGGTGTCGAGAGCCTGGTCGTCCTGGGCGTCGAACTGGAACCGGACGGCGCCCTCCTCCCGCTCCAGCTTGCGCTGCTTGCGGCCCATGGCGGTGATGCTGTGCCGGAAGGCCCGCCGGCGGTCCTGGAGCCAAGCCTCGTAGCCCCCGCTCACGTCGATGACTGAGGACGGCCGCCGCACGCGGTGGTAGGGCGCGAACGGGCCCTGGGTGGCCAGCAGGTGGTCGAACTCCCAGACGTCCAGCCCGGCGCCGCGTAGGAGCTCTCGCGGGTCCCATTCCAGGCCGGGGGCGTGCACCAGGCCCTGGCAGTCGGACAGGCCGGCGCCGATCGGCCGGCCGACCCGGAAGGGGCCCCGTTCGTAGGGGAAGAACCCGACGACCTCCGGCCCCTCTTCGAGCACGGCCACCCGGGCGCCGGGGCGGACCCGGCCCACGCACACCGCGAACTCCGGGGCTAGGAAGGGGTTGGCCAGCTCCGAGTGGCCGTGCAGTTGCCGCCAGCGGGTAAGCTCGGCCGAGCCGAGCTCGCTCGGGTGGACCACCGATGTCTTCAAGTGCCACAGCCTCCTGGCTAGCGTCGGCCCTCGTCTGACCATCCCCCGGCGGTCCAGGAGGGTGCGCCCCTGGCCTGGCGCTGAACTGGACCAGCAGGGCCCGGTCACGGGTTTGAGAGCTCATAGACCGGATGACCGTCAAGGCCGTCCGCACTCGGCGGCGAGCAGATGGGCGGGCAGAGCCGCGCTCAGGCGGGATTGGGAGCCCGAGCCAATCCAAAGGGCCTCGTCCCGCTCGTTGACGGGTCGGTCGTGGTCGTGGTCGATGATGTCGTCGTCGTGGTGGTGGATGGCCTCGGTCTCGTGGTCGTCGGGGCGGTGGTGGACGAAGCGCTCGGCTGCGGGCGGGTCGCATCTGGCGGCGAGGTCGGATTTGGCACCCGGCTTGACCATGATGTGGTCGTGGCGATCCGGGTTGGGCCACCGGTGGGCGCATCGGTGCGGCTCCCGCCGACAGCTGTCGGGCCGACGCTGGAGACGGTCGTGGTCGGGCCGGCCACCCCGACGCCGGAGTCGATTGTCTCCGGGCCGACCCCGACCGCCTGCACCGTGGTACCCGAAGGAGAGGTGAGGTCGTCGGCACCGGTCAACTCATCGCAACGTGGTAGGCAGCGGTCGCTCTCGTCGGCCAGCCCGAAAGCTCCGATGAAGGCCAGGGCGGCCGGGATCAAGATCGCCAACACCCGGACCAGGCGACGCTCCCGCCAGCTTCGCCCAAGCCGGGGAACGGCTTGTGCGACCGTACTAGGTC
>DASUPQ010000360.1 GCA_036280995.1 Actinomycetota bacterium
GTGACCGAGCCGGCGGAGCCGGCCCCGCTGCCGCACCGCCAGCGCCAGCACCAGCGCGGCGCCGACGGCGGGGGGGCCGCCGACGGCGCCGCCGCCCGGCAGGCCGGCCATCCCGCCGGCAGCTCGGCCCCGCGGGTCGACGAGCCCCGGCCCTACCGCCCGGCTCCGCCGGCCGAGGAGCCCCGCCCGTTCCGTCCCTCCCCGCCGCCTCCGGCCGACGAGCCGCGGCCGTTCCGGGCGCCGCCGGCGCCCGAGCGGGTCGCCGGCGCGCCGCCGCCGGTTCCCGAGGGGCCGCCGCTCTACCGGCCCGAGCCGGTCCGCGCGGCCGACGACGACGCCCCCCTGTACCGGGCCGAGCGGGCCCGGGTGCGCGACGACACCCCGGCCCCGCCGCCCCCTCCGGCCGACGAGCCGCGGCCCTCCCGGCCACCCCCGGCCGCCGCCGAGGCACCGCCAACGGCGCCGCCGGCGGCCGCGGCCCCCGCGCCCGACCAGGGCGAGCGGGTGACCCAGGCCGGCCTGCCCCGGCGGGTGCCCCGGGCCAACCTGGCCCCCGGCATGGTGGCCAGCCAGCAGGCCGAGGCTCAGCCACCGCCGCCGGGCCAGCCGTCCGCCGGCCGCTCCCCGGACGAGGTCCGCAGCATGCTGTCCAGCTACCGCACCGGCATCGAGCGCGGCCGCACCGTCGCCGGGGGCTCGGACCGGGGCGAGCGTCCACCGGAAGGACCCTAGCGACCCCGGGGGAGAGGGGAGATGCCAGAGCTCAGCGCCGATGCTCGCAACCTCAACTGGCTTGTCGCCAACTTCGCCAAGGCGACCCCGGGCGTGGCCCACGCCATGGTCGTCTCCGCCGACGGGCTGCCGGTGGCGGTGTCGGAGCGGCTGGACCGGCCCAGGGCCGACCAGCTCGCCGCCATCGCCTCCGGCCTGGCCAGCCTGACCCAGGGCGCCTCCCGCTGCTTCGAGGGCGGCCTGGTCAAGCAGACCGTGGTCGAGATGGACCGCGGCTTCCTGTTCGTCATGTCGATCAGCGACGGCTCCTGCCTTTCCGTGCTGGCCACCAACACCTGCAACGTCGGGGTGGTGGCCTACGAGATGGCCGTGCTCGTGGCCCGGGCCGGCGACGTCCTCACCCCCAGCCTCCGCGCCGAGCTCCAAGCCGTCCTCCCGTCATGAGCCATCCACGCGGAGCCAGGTAGAGGGGGGCGCGCGTGACCACTCCCGAAGACCAGCCAGCGGCCGGCCGCAGACGGGTCCGCCCCTACTCCATGACCGGCGGGCGCACCCGGCCGGCCCACACGGACCTGGAGATCGAGGCGCTGGTCTCCACCACTTCCAGCGGCGAGCGCTCCCCGAAGCTGACCGTTGAGCAGCGGGCCATCGCCGCCCTGTGCCGCGACATCCTCTCCATCGCCGAGGTCTCGGCCCGCCTCGATCTGCCCCTCGGCGTGACCCGGGTGCTGGTCGGCGACATGGCCGACGAGGGCCTGGTCATGGTCCACCGCCCGACCCAGACCGGCGACCGCCCCGACCTGGCCCTCCTGGAACGCGTGCTGTACGGCCTGCGGACAATCTGACGTTTCCCCCTGTCGGCCCGGCCAACTGCCTCGGTCGACGTCGCCCCCGGGGCCGAGGCCCACGGTGGATAGGCCAAGCAGCGTGAACCTTGGATGCCTGCGGGACCGTACTGGTAGGAGCCGTATCACCTACGGGGCTCGGCTCGTTGAAGGAGGCGCTGGCACGCGTGACGTCCATGTCTGAGCCGGCTGATCCGCACATCGAGGTCGTTATCTATGTGCCCGGCAGGTCGGAGTCCAACGAGGCCGACGCGTTCGCGGTCCACCTTTCAACGTGCGCCAACTGCCGCCACCAAGTTGGGGAGCTGCGGGGTGTACCCGAACTACTGGCCAGGGCAGCGCCGGCCACCCCGCTCCCTGAGGGGCTACGCCGCCGGACCCTGGCCGCAGTGCGGCAAGCGGCAGCACAGCGTTGACGGCCATGGGCCGCAGGATAGGCTGCAGGCCAAGCTAGGCTGCTCGTAGTCGCTGCCTGGCACCGCGGCGAGGTACCGCATACTGCTGCGAAGTCCGGGCCAGGCCAGGCACGAGCGAATGGCAACTGCGTGCCGTCCTGGCCGAGACAGCGGCGGCGAGGGTCATGAGGGTGGGGTGGGCCGCTACGCCG